>SABV01000659.1 GCA_009928855.1 Erysipelotrichia bacterium
CCCGTAGTGCCTTCAATGACGGTCAGGCGCTCGAAATCTTCAATAATATGCGGGCACTGTTCTGCGTCCATCATTAACCTGATTTTGCCATCAACCGACCTAATCATCGACGTTGTGGCGTTAATTCTTGCGCGTATGCGCGGGTTGGCGCGAGGCACTTCATATTTAATGCGGTCAGCCCATTTCGTCTGCTTGAAAAAATTCTTTATCAAATCCCAGTCTGAACCGCCAACGCCCTGAGCGGTTTTATTGCCGCCGCTGGCATCGCCGTATACAATAACCTCGCCCGCATGGCCTTGCCAATCTTCATACAGCTTTTTGCAAACCAGAATGGTGTTAGAGTGCTTCGGAATCCAGACTTCGCCGATAAAGCCAAGGCCGGTTATCGGAGCGCTTATTTCCTGCCCCTGAACCATGCTTTTCTCGAATTGCCCCGGCATGTTTTGCTCTTGCGCAACGGCGGCAACGCCCGGCGCGTTATTAAAATCAAAGCCAATTAAAAGCGGCTTATTCGGGTTATAAAACAGCTCTTTGTCATAATTAGACTCGCTGAAATTATAGGCAACGCGACCGGCAAAATTGATAAACTCGCCCAAATATTCCTGAGCAAATGTTCTTTCGTCTAGTTCGGCTTTGGCGGCCATTATTTCTTTTGCCGACACCCAACCGCCTTCGATGGTCGAAAAGCGCCACGACTTCCATTCTTTCGACGGCACAACGCCGCGCTTGAAGAAATCGTAAAAATGATTTAACCCGTCCGGCGAACTGATAAAAAGCGCATGGCCCTCTTTGTCTGAAAGCCCCGGCCTGATTACTTCGTTCCAAGCGGCAACGGCCATAAACGCGAATTCATCAAGCACGACAAAATCAATACCAGAACCGCGCAAGGCATCGTAGTTTTCAGCGCCGCAAAGGCTGATAGTTGAGCCGTTAATCAGCGTTATCATCAGCTTTGTTTCGTTCTTTTTGGCAATCCAAGCGTCAGGAATTGAGTTTTTCAAAATAACCCACATGATACGCTCTGCCATCTTGAACGTAGGCGCGACATACCAACAAACAGCGCCATTCTTGCGCGTTGCAAATTTAATCAGTTCATCGGCAGCAAGAAAAGTCTTGCCAAAGCGCCTACCGCTTGCCAAGACCCTGAATCTTGTGCCATCTTTGTAGACTTGGAACGCTCTTGGCTTCAAGACAAGCCGCCGCGCCTTGCCCGTGGTCGCGCTTGCCATTGTTATTTATCCCCGTCGATGATTGCTTTTAAATCGTCATCGTATGGCACTTCCTCGACAATCAGCGCGGGCAATTCTTGCGGCTTATCGGGATT
>SABV01000660.1 GCA_009928855.1 Erysipelotrichia bacterium
TTTTCAGAAGCTGATTCATCCAGAAGATTTTAACCATTTTCTCTCTGGCCTCGAAAAAATGCGGCATCATGAAGTCAGATCAGCTCAAGATACCGGACATCTCGAATTCAGAGTTTGTAATTCTGGAGCAGATAAAACGAAGATCAAGTGGCTTATGGCTGTTTCGGGTCAATCCGTTGTTGCAGGCTCAGGAAGACCAGGTTTGCTGCGAGGGCTGATGCTTGACATCACTCCTCAGAAAGAAGCCGAAAAACAGTTAGCCATATTAGTTGACAGGGCCAAGAACGAGAGCAGAAACAAGTCCGAATTTTTTACAACGTTCAGTCATGAGATCAGAACCCCGTTAAATGCAATAGTTGGTTACAGTGAACTGCTGGTTCCGTTGATAGGAGACGCTAAGGCCAGGCAATACATCGGCTCTATTTTTTCTGCCAGTCGCAGCCTTATCAATACGGTTAACAGTATCCTCGATTTGACCTGTCTTGAGGCCGGCAAAATAGCCATAATTCTTGAACCGGTGCGTTTAAGTGAAGTTGTAGAAGACATCAGAAATCAATTTGCCGAAGAAGCGTCAAGAAAGAAGATAGATCTTTCCATCGCCCTGGACACAGGGATTCCGAAGATTGTAATGCTCGATGAAATAAGGGTTCGACAGATTCTTTCGAATCTCGTGAGCAATGCGATCAAATTCACCTCAGTTGGTGGTGTGTGCATAAAGGCCTCGGCAATTCGCTATGTAACCCGGCAATCCCTTGATTTGTCAATAACTGTAGAAGATAGCGGTATTGGCATTCATGAAGATGAGTTACAAGAAATATTCAAGCCATTTTTACTTAAAAATGGTCAAAAACTGGGTTTTGGCGGGAGTGGCCTTGGTTTGGCAATCTGCAAGGCTCTTGTCGAACTGATGAATGGCAAAATCGTTGTTAAAAGTGATATGCAGTGCGGTAGCAGGTTTGAGATTACCCTGTTCGATGTTCGGGTTGCCGGTGAGAGCTCTTCATCGCTGGCGCCGCAATTCAAAGAGCGTCACCATTATAATTTCCAGGGGCAGAAGATTCTTGTCGCAGACGATACTGCTTCTAATCGTGAATTGATTTCTGAAGCAATGCGAAGTGCCGGCCTGGAAGTAATTTGCGCCAGTGATGGAAATGAAGCGCTTGCCTGTGCCATAAAAGAGAAGCCGGAAATGATTTTTATGGATATCAAAATGCCCGGCAAAGACGGTATAACTGCGGCACGCGAACTTAAAAATATCCGTGAACTTGCTTCGGTTCCGATTGTTGCGGTGACAGCCTCTAACAGTATTCGAGAACAGCGAGA
>SABV01000189.1 GCA_009928855.1 Erysipelotrichia bacterium
CCGGGATATTCGGATAGGCACACTCGGGGCATGCTGTTCTTAACGAATATCCACAATGACTGCAGGTACCTGAACTGTTGAATTTTCCCGCTTCACATCTGGGGCAATATGAAAACATCTTATGGCCTCGCAATACTGTTCTATATTATTCTATCGACACCCCAGAACAGTTTGCCCATAAAAAAACCGCCTTGCGGCGGTTGTGTTAATAGCGTTTAACCGGTGCTTTTTTAGGTGGCGGCGGATCATTAAGGTGATCTTCGTCGAAATCCGGAAATGGTCGCCTTGCGGGCGGCACCGGAAGAGGTCGCTGTTCGTCGTTATAAGGGCGTCGATATCCACCTGACCTTGGCGCTTCTGGTGAGGTTCTTGAATATGGGCGTCTTTCTCCCATTGGGGGGCGAAGTTGCGGTAATATGGATATATAAATGATAGATGACTTATAAACAATTTCGACCTTGTCTTTAAAAGACAGTGAAATAGAAAACTGGTCGTAAGCTTTAAGTTTACCACGCAGCACTGTGCCTGTTTCGAGAATTACCTCTACTTTCAGATGCCTTTTGCGTGCCTGTGATAAAAACTGATTCTGTATTTGCGATTTGTACTGAGACATTGGAATCTCCTGAGTCCGGCTAAAAATCCTAAGCCATCATACATTCTTTTTGGCAAAATTACAATAGTTTGATTTACTGCATTCCTGCGATGGATTTAGTTTTTGTCTGTAAATCATGAAGAAGTGAGTCTATTTTTTTGGCTTCCTGGGCTGAATCTTCTGCCAGCTTTTTCATTTCGGCCGCTACAACAGAGAATGCGCGCCCGGCCTCGCCGACTCTTGCTGCTTCTATTGAGGCATTAAGCGAAAGAAGGTTGCTTTTTCGCGCTATTTTGGTAATTACCCTGATAACGTCTTCCATCTGGTTTGTCGAGGCTTCCAGTTCCTTCAGATGTATGTTGGTTGCGCGGAGCCGTTCAGTGGTCATTTTAAGGATCTGAAAAGAAATTTCGGGCATCTCTGACAGCAGGTCTCTGAAATCGTCTTTGGTAATGATTAAGAAGGTTGTATCCTGGACTGTGGCTACAGATGCAGAACGAGGCTGTTCATCTATGATGGCCATGTCGCCGATTACGGCGCCTTTGCTGAGAGTGGCGAGTACCGAGTCTATGCCAGAGCTGTTGCGCTTGAGAATATTGGTTTTGCCTGATTTGACTATATAAAGGGCATCGCCCTTGTCGCCCTCTTTAAAAACTATGGTCTTAGCTGGTACCAGCTGTTCTATCGTAATTGCAGACAAATCAAGAAGAGCTTTGTCAGAAAGGCTTCTGAAAAGAGATACTTGTCGGAGAAATTGAATTTTATCAAGTTCTGACATATTTATTCCTGGTGTGATTAAAAGCGGCTTTTATCGTAGCATCGTTGCAATATTGTGTCAATTAGAGGTCTCGCATTTATTCAGCGAAAAACACCCTGCCTGTTTCGATTATTACATCCGGATTGCGCTCATAGCAGAGTGAGTGTCTTATCTGAGCGGCGTGAGGATGGTTTTTGAGATAACCAAAGAGATGCACTCTAAAAAGTGGAACGGCAGCTGGGCCGTGCTCCATTATTGTATCGATAAGATGGTGCCTGAAAATACGAAACTGAAGGGCACGATCTTCGTGAAGATTGTGCCCCAATACTTGCGAAAACAGCCAGGGTTTGCCGACACAGCCACGCCCGATCATGAAGCCATCACAGCCTGTGCGATTGTATAATTCAACCAGGTGCTGCGGCATAGAAATGTCTCCATTCGCGATGAACGGGATGTCGCCGCATATATCTTTGATTCCTTCAAGATGCTGCCATTGTGCTGTGCCTGTATATCCGGCCTGTCTTGTGCGCGCATGAATTGTAACGGCCTTTGCACCTGCATCTACAACTCTTCTGGTGAATTCTTTAACATTTATGGTGCTTTCGCTCCAGCCAATTCTGAATTTTACTGTAACCGGTAGCGAAACAGCAGCGGAGACATCTTTTATTATTTTGGCTGCCAGTTCTGGGGTTTTCATGAGTGCAGAGCCTGCACCGGTTTTAACGACCTTTGCAACCGGGCAGCCCATGTTAATATCTATGACGTCGCAAATTTGCAGCTCTTCAATAAAAGTAGCCGCCCTGCTCATTACTTCTGGCTCTGAACCAAACAATTGTACGGCATAAGGGCGAGCCTGAGCCTGAAATCTTACCATGTCTATTGTTTGTCGGCTTTTATAGGTTATTGCCTTAGCGCTGGCCAGTTCTGATACTGTAAAGCCGGCACCCAGCCTGGAGCACAACAGACGGAAAGAGCCATCGGTAACTCCCGCCATTGGGGCGAGAACAAGGTTGTTGGGGAGCTGCACGTTGCCTATTTTAATCGGCTTTACAACAGCGGCAAGTTCATTGGTAATTGCCGGAGTTTGCAGAGCGGGATTAAACTCTACCGAAGGGTCTGAAAGCCATTCCGCAAGAACTGAGGCAGGGTCGGCGCAGGGCATCAGGCGTTTTCTGCCATGCTGTCGTCGTAGATGAATGTGCAGTTGCGTCCGCTGTCTTTACATTTATAAAGGGCCATGTCGGCTTTTTTAATCAGCACATTTTTGGCGCTTGCATGGTCTGGGAAAGTGGCAACGCCAAGTGAAATCGTAACCTTGAGTGCTTGTTCCTGACCCGGAAAATCAAAGGATTCAACTGTTTTGCGCAGTCGTTCGGCCACGAAATATGCACCTTTGGCGTCTGTTTCAGGCAGAATTATTGTAAATTCTTCGCCGCCGTAACGCGCCGGTATATCTACTGTTTCGCGAATAGTTAACTTGATCAGCTTGGCGACCTCGATAAGAACAACGTCACCCTGTTGATGACCATAAGTGTCATTAAACTTTTTAAAATGGTCTATATCGAAAAGTATAAGAGAGCAGGCGGTGTGATATCGTTTTGCTCGAACCATTTCTTCTTCAAGTCTGGCCTGGAAATATCTATGTATAAATAGTTTGGTCAGACCGTCTGTGATTGCCAGTTCATACAATCGCGCATGTTCGACTGCCATGGCAGCCTGTTGCGCAAGCGCTTCGAGCAGCCTCTGGTCTTCTTCTGTGAATGATTCATTGTTCTTTTTGTTGACACCGTTGATGACGCCGGTTACACGATCTTTTATTTTCAATGGTACCGAAATGAGGTTGTTTATTGTTTTTTCGTATTCTGTTTTGGAGTCAAAGCTCTTAAAGAGCGGGTCTTTGTGACCATCGTTGACGATAATGCTGTTGCCTGTCTTGAGTACTGTTCCCGCAACCCCTTCGCCTGATTTTATTTTGACCGATGTGTGCGGCTTGGTAGGCTCTGTTTCGTCTTTGACGCCATAGACAATTTTAGTTTCGAGTTCATCTGAGGCCATGCTTGTCTGCAGCATGATTGAGCATCTTTCAGCTCTGATGGCTTTGCCTGCCATTTCGAGAATCTGTTTGATCAGTTTGTCGGTATCGCTCTGAAAGTTCATTGCCTGACTGGCTTTGAATAAAGTCTCTATTTCAAATATTTTGCGGTCGAGGGCTTTGTTGTTTGCTTCCAGCGCATCCAGCATTTCGTTGAAGCGCTGCGCAAGAGTGCCTATCTCGTCGTCGGAGGTTGATTCGATGCGGAAAGTAAGATCGCCGCTTTCGATAACCTGAGTGCCTCTGATGAGGTTGTCGAGACCTTTGGTGATAAATTTGGCCAGAACTACAGATAGAATTATGCCGGCCAGCAGAGCGATCATAGCGATCAGAAAAATGCTTTGACGACTTACGCTTTTTGCCTCGGTAAGACGGTCGAAACCAAAACGCAGAATAACTGTGCCAAATTTCGAGGTGCCGACTTTTATCGGCGCCAGATAGTCGACAAATTTGCCGTCATCAGTTTGCATGCGTACAGGGGCTTCAATATCATCTATTTTGCTGCGCATCTGAGCGGCGATTATCTGACCAAGCTTACTGCATGAATCACCCCGGATGCGGTGCGCAAGATACCGGCCGTCAAGATCAAGTATTGAAATCTCGTGTACGTCCTGGCCCCCTGAGATTATGCGTTCTGTGTAGGGAACAAGCGCATCGTAAGACTGGCTGATAATCGGGTCCTGGCAGGCAATAGCCAGGGTCGAGGATAGCAGCAGACCAGATTGATCCATTGAAGAGGTCAGGAGGGATTCTTCCCTGAGTGATGTGTTCAATGAATTCAAAAGGATAATCAGCCCTACCAAAAGGGCTATACCGCAGATAAACTTAATTTTTATTGAGAATCTGGTTGCTGGCTCTGTTTTTTTCACTCTAGCTTATCCGATTACTTGTTTGAAAGCTGGTCCTCATGCTGTTCTAACAGTTTCTGCACTTTTTCGATATAGTCGTAATCTTTGTCGTATACCGGAACAAAACCCTGTACATCGGTTAGATCATCAAGAATCTCTTTGCCTTCTGATGTTTTGGTGTTTAGATCAAGCAATGCCTGCTTGATTTTTTCGATAAGGTCAGGAGGAAGATTTTTGCGTACAACTATTGGCTCGTTTGAAATGTCTTGAGTGGTGGCCAGAATTGTCAGCTCATCCATTTTGCTTTTATCGCGCAGAGTGTTGCGAGCATCGTCATAACAAGCTCCGGCGTCGTATTTGCCGAGAAGTACATTGAGAACTACTGCGTCGTGCTTGTTGAGAAACGCAGCTTCATTAAAGTCCTTTTCAGGGTTTATTTCTGCTTCGAGAAGCAGTGATTTCGGAAAAATATAGGCGGAGGCCGATTCTTTTTCGACCCAGGCGAACTTTTTGCCTTTCAAATCTTTCAGGCTTTTTATGCCGCTGTCCTGGCGGGCAATGATAATGCCACGATATGAAGTAGTCCCAAAACGAATTGGCTTGACCAGAAGCTGTATTTCAGGATTGTTGCGTGCTTCAACCGATGACATGCTTGCCAGCCAGGCAATGTCAATTTCGCCTTTTACAAGAAGATTCATGATTCCGGAATAGTCTGAAGCTGTCTGCAGGCGGGTCTGTTTTACGCCAAGCTTTTTAGTGAGATATTCAAGAAACTTATTGTGTTTCTGAACCATGGCTGTTGAATTCGTGAACGGAATTCGGCCAAGCTTTAAAATAGTGTTTTTATATGGCGATGCCGATTCGCCGTTTGGCTCTTCTGAAGGTTGCTGATTGGCCTTGGTCTGCTCGGTTTTAGTTTCACCTGTAGCCGGTTTGTCAGCAGGTGTTCCTTCGCCGCAGCCGATTATCAGTGAAGAAAAAAACGCAATAAAAATAAAAAATCCAACTAATTTTTTCCCCATCAGAATTTCTCCCGTTTTCATAGCTATTCAGATATGTATACCACAAAAAGAATTTTATATAAATGAGTAATGAAAAAATTCAGCTTGTCTGACGCAGTTTTATAAACGTATAAGCACGAGCGCCGGGCTACCAGAAGTCTGTGTGCGATAGCAATCTCATTGGTAAAGCATTGTATCTTTTTTTAATGAGGTTGAGCCGGGGTAATTGCGGCTATCGGCATGTCAAGTATAAATTCGATTTTTTCAGGGGAAGACTTTGTTAAAATTTCAAGTTCACTTATGTCTTCAAGAAATTTAAGATTCGAGACCGGCGGGATCCCTTTATCTCTAAATATCGGCGACTGGAGCAACCGCTGCAGCTGCAGGTTGAAGTCTGTAAATTTAATTTTCCAGAATCTTTTAAGCCCCTTAAAAATTTTAGCGCCCTTTTTTTTGCCCGATTTGATATCTAATATGTGGCTTATTTCGTTAACAAGATTTTTTTGAGCAGTGGCAATCACCAGAAAGTTTTCTGCCAGACCTGCATAGACGGCCACCTGTGGAAACATGAAATAGCTGAGTTTAACCAGCGAGAATTTTTCATCGATTGTCTGCGCAAAGATTCCTGTTTGAACACAGAGCTGTTTTAATTTTGCCAGATTATCGCGCAGTTTGTTTATTTCGGGCACGGGTGCGGCAAATCTGATGTCTGGAAGCCCGCCATCGCCAGTTGGCTCAAGATTTACATATAAAATGCTTTCTCTGGCGCTGTTACCGAGCAAATCTTTTTCAAAATCCAGTCCGGCGGATGCCACCATTTGCAGCACCATCCCAGATTGGGGAACCGCTTTGATATTTTCGAAGGTTTCAGCCGGATTTTCTATTGGATGAGTCTGTGCGAAAAACATAAGTGAATTTTCGTTGATAAAGTCGCCGATTGTCAGGTCGTGATCTAGTTTGCTGTTGTCCAGTTTGCCTTCGTGAGATACGACATTGAATCTTGCAAACAGACCGTGTGCCGAAATTATCATTGCACCGACAAGGTAGTCTGAAGATTCAAGAATAGGCATTATCTGGTTTTCGATGCGATAAAGCTGGTCTGATTCAATTCTTTTGCCTGTGGCAGGGTTGGTGATAGCCTTTTGCAGCGCCTCTTTCATGCTTTTGCTCTCACACACTGTTTTGATGGTAATAGCTTCAGAGGCGGGGTGACAATCTGCAAGCAGGCTGTTGAAGTCTTTCGAGTGGATTTCGAGCAGCTTGTTTGCACTGTTTTTTTGGTCGGTAGTAAGCAGGTCTGTTTTGATTGGTTTTAAAAAGTCCGGGGTTGCCAGAGTAGAAATATCAAGTATCGAGGCAGCCTGGAAAGAAGTTGTTTCTGGTGCCCAGTCTTTGTTGACTGCGCGTCCAAATCGGCGCAGTGCCTCTATCGGAAAATTTCCCGGTTCAGCAAGAAAGCCTCCCAGACGTTCAACTTGAAACGCCATTACGACGGGTTTTTGAGATATTTCTGCTTCAGCGGCAGTTAGAGTCAGAGACTGTAAAACCGCTATAATGACAAAAAAAATCCGGCTGTTAAAAAACTTCTTAGACATGTCTGGTCTCCTGCAAATTTCTGCTTTGCTGCATTCTAACACCAAGCCCTCGGCAATCACAATAAAAACCTGGCGTTCTCGG
>SABV01000190.1 GCA_009928855.1 Erysipelotrichia bacterium
TTTCCTTTTGAAGCGCTCAGGCATAGTTTGTGAAATTTTTCATAACCGATACCAGAGTCTACCCAAAATCTCTCCATTTTTCCAGCACAAAATACAAAACCTTAAGCAGAATCAATCGCGCACAGGGCAAACGCATTAAATTCATGGATTCCGGGCCTGCGCCAGGAATGACGTAATCCGGTTCAATTGAGAATCTAACATATTTTAGTGCGTTTGCCCTAGAGTTAGAGGAGCCGTTTGCTACAGTTAACAGAGTATTTGGCGAATCTCATACGTCATGTTTGCAGAAGCGTAGACTCAGACAGTTATAATTAGATTTCTGCGACCCGGCGTCGTGGGCACAGGCCGCGCGGGAATAACAGAAACCGATTGGGTCATTATGCTGTTAAAATACAGGCAAAAATGGTATAAAAAACAAAATTATGAAGCATAGAAGCAGCAAACTTGACCGCAAAGGTTTTTTTAAAAAGTATGCCCTCGATCTCTTCGGCTTTGTCGATGGAGTTTTAGGTGAAGAACTCGATAGCCTGGCGCTGCGTTTTCCTGAACTGATACGCCCACCGGGGGCACTTGCAGAAAAAGAATTTCTCGAAAAATGCTCAAAATGTGGTGCCTGCGTCAGAGCATGCCCTTTTTTTGCTATCAAACCCGTTATACAGGGCAACGAGTTCGATCGTGGCACACCATCACTCAGAACCGGGGAAGCCTGGTGCCGTTTCTGTAATGACACGCCATGTATCAGTGCCTGCAAAAGCGGTGCCCTGAGCAGAAACAACGAAAAAAAACTGACAAAAATTGCGCAAGCCAGGGTTTCACCGATGGCCTGTCTGCGATCAGAGGGGCAAGATTGTCATGCATGCATTGAAACATGCAGCAGCATTAAAACAGCGATATGCCTGACCGACAATCTTCCGGCAATTGACCCACAAAAATGTTCAGGATGCGGCGCCTGTCTCTGCGTCTGCCCCGCTTACCCCGAAACGGCAATCAGATTGATTCTGTGAATATTGAGCCAGTGGTTTTTTAGCAGGTAATTACAGACACATAATAAGTCTGTAGCCGTTCAATTCAGCTATGCTTAATGACTGGTAACGAAGCAAGTTGTTTATGTTTCTGCCCAAGTTCGACATATTTACTGGCGGAAGCTAAAATTTTCTGGTGCCACTCGCCTGAAACCTGCCCCTTTACCTTTGCCGGCAACCCGACAACCAGAGAACCCGGCGGAATTATTTCGTTTTCTCTTACCACTGCGCCGGCTCCAAGAATACAGCCATCACCAATTTCGGCACCTGATAAAATTATGGCACCCATACCGATCAGGCAGTTATCACCAATTTTACAGGCGTGAATAAGAGCCTTGTGACCGACGGTCACATTGCGCCCGATTTTTACTGAGCCCGAGCCCTCTTTGTCAGAGGGCGTATCAACGTGAATGACGCTTCCGTCTTGAATATTGGTGTTATCTCCGATTACGATAGTATTTATATCGCCACGAATGACAGTGCCATACCAGATATTGACACTTTCACCAAGAGTTATGTCACCGATCAACTCGGCACTGCCGGCAACGAAGCAAGATTCTGGCACTGCCGGCATCATTCCCGCAAATTGTATAAGCATGATTCAGTCACCTCCAGAGAAAAAACATACTATTCATGCATGGGCTTAATGTCAATTAAATAAGGCGCCAGAAAACATGCCAGAAGCAACCGGTTCGGTCAGGGCAGATGAAAATTTTATTGATTTGTGGTATGATATTTTTGCTGTGAAATAATCGTAGCTTTTTGCCGATAGTCTTACTGATATGGAATCTGATAACTACTGGGCAAAAAAACAAGGCCAAGAGCTGTTTGAACAGGCTCTTCAACTGGAAGCCGACGGCAAGGTCAGCGAAGCAGTCGAAGCTTATCAAAAGTCTCTTGCTCAATGGCCGTTTAACGGGCAGGCGCAATACAATATGGGTATTGCACTGGCGACAACGGGTAAGATTGAGCAGGCATTGCGGGCATGGAAAAGAGCAATATGGCTTGATCCTGCTTTCAGACTTGAATTGATAAAGGCTTTTGATATAGACGACGAGCTGCGCGAAGAGCTGGTTGGGTGGTTTCCGGGCGAAGAACTTGCGCAGGCCGCTTAAGTTAAAGGAGCAAACACAATGACATACTGCTGGGAACTCTTCAACAATTCAAAATGTGACACATGCAAACACTATCTGGCGTTTCAAGCCGGCACCTTGAACATTGAAGAAGTAAAAGATATCGTGGTTGTAGACGAAGATTAAAAATTAATTTTTTTCGCAAAAAAAGAATCGGCCCGGGTTAACTGCCCTGGCCGATTTTTTATCTTTGTCAATTGTGGTTTCTACGCATTACCCATGGTCGAAAGAACCTATCAAAAGCCGAAAATCGGTTAAAATACTCTGCATCAAGCTCTTTTTCAGGCGGGTTCCACGGCTTAATTTCTTTAAGCGGCGCCGCAAGAAGCAAAGTAGTATTTTTTTCGGCAAGCAGCAGACGTGTCTGCTCATTGCAGGCGGTTTCCATGCTTTTCAATCTGTTTTCCATGGCTTCCATTTTTCTGGCCATATTTTTAAGCAATGCCTGGTTGGCGGCAAGCACCTGGCCGATATCAATAGCCACGTCGCATGAGGGAGCCTGAGAATTCAGCTGTTGCAGCTGATTATCGAAGTGGACTTCCGGATCATTCACGTTTATTTCGACTCTCATCTTCTGGCTCCTGATTTGCGAGGTATTTTCAGTTTAATGATCGGCAATCGCAACATAAAAATTAACCACACTTTTGGCTGTTGTCGCCTGACGAGTTTGTATGCTACTATTTTCAGTATGGATGGAATAAAAATACCGTTTTTTTTACTTGTTATCGTTCTTATTCTGGGCGTTTACCTTTTCAACCCGCTTGCCAAAATATCCCCCAAAGCCCCAGAAAAAAACCAATCTTCGTTCTCCACACAAATTGCGACCAAAACCAGTGACGATCTGGTAAAGTCGAGCATGAGTCTGTTTGAAAAAAACGAGTTTGCTGAAGTTATTAAACTTCTCGAACCAGAGATAAACAGTGACAACTTTGAAATTCTGCGCATGCTGGCCTATTCTTACGCCGGCGTCAAAAATTTCGACAAAGCTATTGTAGTATTCGAAAAGACCCTCGATATGCGCAAAGTTCCCGAGAATGGCTATTCGCTAGCCTACCTGTATGAAATAACCGGCCGCATCAATGTCGCCAGAATGTTGTACAATGATCTGCTCTCGGCAGAACTTCCTCCTAAAATGAAGCGGGCTGCCTATGAAGGCCTGGCGCGAACATCATCTTTCGAAAATGATACCGGGCTAGCCTTCAAGCATAATGTCGAGCTGGTAAAAAAATATCCCGATTCGCCGGAAGGCGTAATTGCGCTGATAAAATTGATGAAGCATACCGGGCAAATGAAAAATCTCGACAAGCTGGTAGCAGTGGGTGAAGTGCACCACAGCAAAAATTTTGAATACAATTTCTGGCTTGGCGCTCTGTATTTTGAATCAGGCAACTTTGACGAAGCCCTCAAACGTTTCAGAAGGTGTATTGCCATAACTCCCGACAACTCAACGCCCTATTACTACACATACAAAATTCTGAAACGGCAGAAAAACATTGAAGAAGCACTGGCAGACCTCGCGAAATATCACAAATTCAACCCGCTGCTTCCCCACATATTCTTTGAAGGTGCCATTGACGCAAAAAATGAGGGCAAACTCGACATCGCCTACAAATTTATAAGATCAGCCCTGACCATGAACAGAACTCTTCTCGGGCGCGATGACAAAGGCACGATGCGTGCTGTCGAGCGCATGGTTAAAGCCAAAGGTTCAGAGCTAGACAAGCAATTTTTAACAGCTTTTACGAACTACATCAACGGTGATTACAAAGTCGCACGCGATCAGGTTATTCATCTGATGCCCCAGATAAAAGCAGGCGAACTTGAGGGCGATGCTCGCCGCATAATAAGGGAATGCGATCTTCTGGCTGCCCAGGACGCGCGGTATATGGCTCACGAAAAAGACTTACAGCGCCAAAAAGAATTCGAAAAAATGACCAGAGTCTCGGCTATCCCTTCTTTGCCTGCCCCTGAACAAGATTCAGAAGTGGACAAATTAAAGCGACAGGCCATGCTTAACCCCAAAGATCTGCGACTGCAATACACAACAGGGCTGCAACTGGCCAGACTCGGGTATGTAGATGACGCCAGGTTTTTTTTCGACAGCGCCATCAGGCTGAATCCTAATATTCTTGAGCCAAATTATTCAATGGCTAAAATATTGATTTTTAAAGAAAATTTCTCAGAAGCCCGGCTCTACTTAGACCAGGCTCTGAAAATTAACCCGAACAGCAGTCAGACCTTGTCTGTTTCGGCGGCTCTTCACCTGCAAAATCGTGATTTTTCACAAGCGCAGGGTGATGCAGAGGCAGCTCTTAAGGCAAACCCGAACAACAGTGAAGCCAGGCTGGTTCTGGCAGAGATTTTTTCGAAAAACAACGATTTCAGAAGGGCCCTGCAGGAAATAGACCTGGGCCTTGAAATCGAGCTAGACCAAGAACGCCGCGAAAAATTGCTCAGACTAAAAGAAAGCATGCGCAACTAAGTCTTTGTAAGAGGCGCTTATTTCTCCAGTTTAATGCGATCCCAGTATTTGTCGAGTTCTGCCAGACTTTTTCCGGCAAAACCGCCATCTGTTTCGACAAGAGTCTCAACTCTGGTAAAGCGTTCTACGAATTTGGCAGTAGCCTTGCGCAGGCACTGTTCTGCATCTACTCCCGAAAGCCTCGACACATTGAGAACGGCGAACAACAAATCGCCAATTTCTTCTTCGACTTCTTCGCGGTTTTGGGCAGCAATTGCCATTTCGATCTCGCCCGTTTCTTCTTTTATTTTAGCGAGCGCCGAGGTGGCATCAGGAAAATCAAAACCAACACTGGCAGCCTCTGCCTGAATTTTTTCGGCGCCGGCCATTGCAGAAGTAAAATTTACCGCTTCGCGCATTCTGTTTGAAAGGCGCTTGCGATCGATCTTTTCTTGCTTTTTTATCTCGCCCCACATCGCCACGACTTTTTCTGGGTCTGCACCTTTCTCTTCTGCTCCAAAAACGTGCGGATGGCGGTTAATAAGCTTTTCGCAAATGCCGGCAGAAACATCAGCCATATCGAAAGTACCGTTTTCGGCAGCAATCTGCGCATTAAAAACAATAGTCATCAGCAGATCGCCGAGCTCTTCTTTTATATGAAGCGCGTCACCACTCTGTATTGCCTCAACAACTTCATGTGCCTCTTCAGCAAGATGTTCGGCCATTGTGGCGTGAGTCTGTTTGCGATCCCATGAGCAGCCTTCAGGAGACCTGAGAGTTCTCATTATTTCGACAAGGCGAATAAATTCTGCGCTGATCTGTTCGTTATTTTTTTTCATTTTACTCTGCTGCACCTGATGTTAAATTTGCAATTACCTCGATAAGGCGGGTCTCTTCAGATACCACAAAATCTGCTGAATGCAAATAAATTTGACGTCTGGCATTGTAAAGAGTGACAATCTGAGAAGTTTCAAGGCCGTGCAAAAGCGGCCGGGCGAACTTCAACAGTTCGATACGTGACAAGATAGCCGACAAAGGTGTATCCAGAAAAATCACAGAGCACAGCTTCATCAATTGCTGGTTGGGCTCATAGGTTGGCAATCCTCCGCCGGCAGCGATAATGAGCGGCGTTCTGGCTGCTGCAAGAAGTTGCGCCAGGCAATCATGCTCGATCTTACGGAAACATGACTCGCCGGACTCTGCAAAAATAGTGGTGATTGCCCGACCGGTGTTTGCTTCAATGTATTCATCAAGATCGACGAAGGCGATAGCAAGCTTCTCGGCTGCCAGAGAGCCTAAAAAAGTTTTGCCGGCACCCATAAAACCGGTTATGAGAAAAAAATTTATTTGTTCCATAAGCAAAAACGGCGGTCTAAGCCGCCGTTTTAACAAAGCCTGACTATTTAACTTATCTTACCGGAACCACACCAGAAGGAAGAACCGGCATCGGGTTCGGGCTCATCTGGCCATTAACCGGAACTTCAGGGGTGACCGGAACATAACCAGAACCATTCGGAATATAACCAATTCCGTTGTTGGAACCATTGTTAGAACCAGGATTATAACCGGTGTAACCATTGCCAATTTTATTTGTCAAATCGCTGCCGCTGACTCCCAGGACGTTTCTGATGATCATCATCAGCTGGTGCAATCTTTCGGCAACCGCACGTCTTTCGTTCATAACCAGGTAAAATTTTATTTTGCTGATGCGTTTATCTATTTCGCCAACCAGAGTGTAATAGGCCGGGTCGAGCTGGGTTTTTCTGAGGGCGGACTGGGCATTATTGAGGTGACCAATGGCAGAAACGTTTTCCATGGCGGACTGACTCAATGAAGTGCGACACATCTGAAGGTCAGAATATACCATCCAGAGCATTGCAATAACCGCTTTGTCATTAGCATCAACACTAAAACCACCACTGTTACTGTCGTTCATATTGCCTGCAATTACGGGAGCGGTCGCAAAAAGAAGAACGGCCAGAAGCCCAATAATAAACTTTTTCATCGAAATTCCTCCAAGGCTAAAACTTATGAATTAAATATAACACATAGTTTGGCAACCCGTAAGGGTACCGCACAATTTTTCTTCTTTTTTTCAGTCTTTTAAGTTATGTTTATAAAGTAATCGCGGGAGGTTTTTTGTGGATACCCAGATAAATTTGCGTGCGGGCAAAATAAAGACAAGAATTTTTGCAATGATTCTTCTCATACTCAGTTGCAGCATGCTTCTTTCGGCCGCCCGTTCACTTGGTCGTGAATTTTCAGGAACAGTAATCAGAAAAAGCCAGAATCAGGGTATTGCCTTGACGCAGTATTATCTGCACATCATGCCAGATTCACCCG
>SABV01000661.1 GCA_009928855.1 Erysipelotrichia bacterium
CCCAAAGGCCGCTTAGCACCTTGATTAAGTTTTCGATGGTTGCCGCATCTTTCATTGATAAACTCCTTGCTGTGTATATCTCAATCATACTTGTTTAAGCTATTTTTGAAAAGAAAAAAAATATTTTAAAATTTGCTTGACACTTGCCGAAGTATAGTTTATATTAAGTTTATAGAACGAAATCAAAACGAGGTGCAGAAAAATGGAAAGAGTATTTGTAGTCAGATATCACGCCGGTCATGGCGTTATTCTCGCCACAACCAACAAAGAAGCAGCTCTTTCCGCAGCTGCCGCCTCTGTTTCTATCGACGGCGTTTATGCGCCTCGTGAAATGACAACCTACTCGCTGGTCGATTATATCGACCAGTGCAAGGCTGCAAAAAAATACGCTGCTCTTTATCTCAAGAGCAAGCGTATAGATACTATTCGCGAACGCGATGGCATGACAGACGCGTCTTTTGACCGTCTGCAAGTAATTGCAGATGCAACCAAAAAAGCCATGCGCGACATCGTATGGGAAGACGGCGAGATGATTTTTGACGATCTTGGGATGTGGTTCACGCAAAATCTATGGGAAGGGAGCGTAAAATGAACAGAATCGCCGCAATTCGCGAGAGCGCAGCCCATTGGCTCGCATATCAAAAAACCGCAATCAAGCTCAATACTTGGTCGCCGCGTTTTCTACTGCATGACGTAGAAAAAATGATTCTTTGCGCTCTTTTGGGCGATAAAGTTTCAACAAAACTGCACCGCATTATATCTTCTCATCATGACACCGTTTTTCATGGCAGATTCGACAAAATCGGCGCTGCTATTGATTGGGAATGCGCAAGATTTACAAAGCCAAGCAAGCCGCTTAACGCTCGTCAGACTTGGCAGAAGTTTTACAGCCATATCGACATGGCAGACACGCTTCACAAGCTGGGTTTATAATTTTTAAAAAATATTTTATTTTTTTGTTGACACATTAAAACTTTGCTTGTATATTCAAATCATAGGAACGAAATTAAAACGAGGTGACTGAAAATGGAAAAACTTCAAAAAATGATTGAAACTCTGGCAAAGTTCGCCAGAGATGGCAAAGACACCGAGCAAACACGCAGGCTTGCTCGCAACCTTGGCGAAATCAAATTCTTCGCCAATTCCCCAGAATTTAAGAAATTTGTTGATGCTGCCGATATCGAACTTGTCAGCAAAAAGCAGTCTTTACAGAGCTGCTTAGAAAATTCTGCACTTGCCCTCAGCAGAATTGAAAATCGCAGATTGCTCAAAAATCTGGCAACTGCGCCGATTAGTCTTGCTGAAGAAATCAA
>SABV01000662.1 GCA_009928855.1 Erysipelotrichia bacterium
ACATATTCAATAATGTTTCTGAATGGAATCTCGCGTTTAAGATCGCCAATTACAAGCACATCGACATCCATGCGTTTGGCGAAGTTGATGCCCTGCTCGATCATGTTGATATCTTTGCGAAACTGGCGCTGTGAAATACGGCAGCGTTTCTCTTCAAAATGAAATTCTATCGGGTCTTCGATAATTAGAACGTGGCGTGCGTGCAATTTATTCATGCGTTCGACAATAGCCGCCAGAGAAGTAGAGATGCCAGAACGGGCCGGCCCTGAAATTATAAAAAGGCCTTTTCTAGAATCGAAGATTGGCGTCAAAACCTCAGGAAAACGTATTTCTTCGAGCGAAGGCACTTTGCTGCTTATAATTTTTATGAGCGCAACCGGTTTTTGTTGCGAATGAAACAACGTCAGTCTGAAATTGCACGGAGGCTTGCCAAAATAATTAGCCTCATAAGAACTCAGCTTATTAAACTTGTTGCGCTCTTCTTCCGAAAGGAGTTCTTTGAGCATGCCCTCTACATCGGCTTCTTGAAGCACAGGAAAATCCATACGGCGCAGAAATTTATTCTTGCGCATGAGTGGGCGGGCGCCTGCTTTTATGTGCAATTCAGTGCCACCAGCAGTCTTAACCGTTTCAATCATTTTTCTGATGTCCATAAATACTGCCCTCTTTTTCAGTTTTGGCCCGTAAGACGCGACTTGTCAATCGCGTATTCGGCGCAAACTTTCTGGCTTACAACACGCTTTCTGATAAGCTGCACCAGCTGAGAATCAAAAGTTTTCATACCGGCAATCTCGCCCTGCCCCTGTAAAGTTCTGAACATGCTCATGTTGTTATTGCGCACGAGCGCCTTCATTTGTGGGGTATTGATCATTATATCAAAGATGGCGACACGGCCGTTGTTGTCTTCGCGCGGCACCAGACGCTGACTGATAATCATTTTGAGCTGCGAAGAAATTCTGGCCCGCAACGCCTCGCGTGCCGAAGGTTCGCGGCCATTTATCATCCGATCTAGAATCTGCTGGCAATCGCCTCCTTCGGTCGAAGCAATAACCATACAACCTGATTCGCAGAGAGTAAGAGCCTGATCCATGGCATCGGCGTAGTTAACCGAATCAGAAACGACCACATCGGGGTCTACGCGATAAGCTTCACACATGCCATTGTAGAAGTTTGAGATATCGACGGGAATACTGCGCTGCAAAAAAGCCGCTTTATCGTCTTTAAAAACATATTCAACCGGATTTTCGATGGTGAATATGCTCTTTTCAAAATGTCTGTTGATAAAGTTGAGCATGGCAGCGATTGTTGTTGT
>SABV01000191.1 GCA_009928855.1 Erysipelotrichia bacterium
CTCATTCTAGAACAAATATGGCAAGCAAAGCGGGGGACTGTTATGGCTGGAAGGAAAACTCTACTTTTTTGTGCGTTTTTTCTTATTGCACTTTTGTGCGGCTGTTCGCTTTTTAACCTTCAGAATGACGCCGAGTCTCTGCTAACGGGCACCGCAAATGCTGGCTCTGCCAATGTCGCTTTCAATATTGTTGTTCCGGGGCATGCCAACCTGTCGCCCGCCGTCAGAGCTTCTGAAAGCGGTGCTAAAGTCACTTTTCGCATTACAATGTTACAGCCCGACAACACGTCTAACCCGACTGTCACCTTTCTGAAAACCGCAACGGTTCAAGCCGACGGCTCTGCCACCACGACCTTTTCGGGGCTTCCCGAAGGGGCTGCAATAGGTGAAATCTCAATTATCGGCGGCAATATCGGCGGCAAATCAATATTTCACGGTGCCTCTGACCTTTTTCCCGGTAATAATACAGTGACCGTAAGCCCCAAAGGTTCGCTGCATGAATCTGACATACTTGCCAACGCCATGCTCGCTATCGCTGCTGACCCTGAACTGATAAAAATTTCGAAGCCAAATCTCGTCACCAATATGGCTAACGCAGCGGCAACCCTGATTGCCAATCCTACCGCTGATGTTTATTCAAAAGTATTTGAGAGCATCACCATGAACCCTCTGACCTTTGATTCGACCAGATACACACAGATCGATATTTCTTCGCCTGACGGCAGCATACGTGCTATCGGCATGACCACCTGGTCGATCACCCCTGATCAGTTCTGGCAGAACACCCCACTGGCAGACGCGGGCCTTCTACCGGTAAGCGTGCCACGCCAGGGTACCGGCGATTATGCAATCATCTCATGGAAAAACGCTATCCGCAGTAACCATGCCTTCAGTAAGCTTTCAACTACCGGCGGCACATTGTTATATTATCTTAAAAGCACCGCAACAGACGGCTTTATGCCACTTGACGGTTATGTTCTGCCGGGAGACGGTTCAATCGTCATCGCCGGCACCTATGGCGGCAAGCCCACCCTTATTCGCTGGAGCGGCAAAGACAATACCGATCTGAGCTCAGGTCTTACGGCAACCGGCCTGACCTGGAGCACTGTCTTTGACATTGCCTCAATAAATGTAGCTTCGGCAAGCATTTCTTACCTTGAATACGACAAAACCGGCACAGGAAAGATTCTCTGTTCGATCAAAGACCCTTCAGCCGGCAACCGGTTGTTTTTTGTAGACCCAGCCACTGGCATAGCTACCGAAGAGCAACAGAATAACAACTTTGGCCTCTGGGCACAGGTCGGCAGCGGCACTATAGCGCTAGGCTGGGATGGAATAGATGCTGCAGCGACATACAAAGTTTATTATGCCACCGGTACGGTTCTCGCTACCCAGACCGCGCCGCTTTTTTCCACCAAAGAAAAGGTTTTTCTGTTCGAAAACCTTATAAACGGCCAGACATAGACATTTCAGATCGCGGCTATTGCCTCTGAAGGGCACACACTCAACTGGTCAACACCAATTAAAGCCACGCCCATCGGAGCTACCGACCCGATTATCTATTCGAACTGGAAACTCGCGTCAAATACCTTCGAAATCGGCTCTACAGCAATGACAAATGTTAACATTCTATCTTTTGACGGCCAGATGCTTTCGCTTGCAATTACCGGCACTTCACCGCTCAAGCCAGGCTCAATCATTACCGGCGTTTATAACAACCAGCCGGTCTGCGTCAAGCTGCCAATGATTCCTCCGGCGCCGCCAGGGCAGCCAATAATGGTGGCCGTTACCGGTGCTTCCATGGAAGAAGTATTTGAAGAGTGCAAATATGTTTTCAGGGGAAAAATGTCTCAGCTCTCTGCCATGTCAGAGCGCCTGCTCAGCCCCGCTGATCCGATGTATCAATCAAAAGTTACCTATCTGCGGCGCGGCATGCGCCCGTCTCTTCGAGCCGGTTTTACCAGCCCGATTACCGCAGACCCTTCACTGGGCGATTTATCGCTTGAGATGGAAAATTTCGAGCTTGACCCTGATGTCGTTGTTGATTTTTCAACCAGCTTTGGCTGTATATCACAGCTTGAAATACGCGTAGATGGCTACGCCGCTTGCGAAGTTTATATAAAGTTTGTTGCATCAGCTGGGGTTGAGCTGCCAGCAGTCGAAGGTACTCTTCTTCCACACCAGGAAATACCGTTTTTTGTCGGCCCGGTACCAGGCACGTGGGCCCGCGAAGTAACGGCCTCATGGAAACTCAGTCTACAGGCTGAAGCCGAGGTAAAAGCGGGCACTAAAATGCGTGTAGATTTCAGATCAGGCGTTAATTATTACAGTGAAACCGGTTGGGGTGGTCAACTGCTATGGCGCATCAAAAACACACCTATATTTGAGGCCAGCCTAAAAGGCACTTTTACAAACGAAGCGGCAATAGAAATGAAAAACTCTCTCAAAGTCGGTGGCCTGGCTGGCCCTGAGCTAACACTCAAACCCTATATAAAGTCTGAAGCGCTCGTCTCAACAGAAAAGCCCTGTCAGGTTAACGCAGCCTTGTCTATGGGCTTGTCAGGTGATCTCAAAGCCATTGTTCAGGCATGGAGCTATAACATAGGTGAATGGGGCGGCTCTTTTGAACCTTTTGGCCCCTGGGTCATCGCTTCACATACTTTATCAGCCAACGCTACGCCAACGCTTAAGATCACCGGACCATACAACCTTGAAAACAAGCTGGCGGTAAAATGGCCAAACAGCCAGGACACAGACCCATATTACCCGCATGTTTACACCTCAACCGGCACCGACAGCTTTGCCTTGTCGATGGATGATTCAAAAGGTCTGTATAAGGGGCTGAGCAAGGTTGAGGTTTCTTTTGACGGTTGCCCGGCCTTTGCAACTTTCCAGCTTGATGCTGAAACTCACAGCGAAACAGGAATAACACTTATTCCTTACCCTCTGACTGCAACGCTCACAATGAGCTTTCCATTTACTATCGACAATCACATGATTGATAAATTCGGCACAGACGAAAAGTGGTACACACCTTTCAGGCTGCCACCAGGGCCTCATGAACTGATGTTCAAGGTATACGACAAGTGCGGCGACCACTCAATTGCCACCCACGCAATCTGGGTTCAGGAAGAAAAAGAAATCTGGGAAATCAAAGACAGTGAAGGAAATATCTTGTGGGAACTCGGTATCAATGGCTTTGAAAAAGGAGAACTGCCGGAGCAGGGTCGAAAAATTGCACCCGTTCCGGGTGGGCTTGACCTTTCGCCGCTTAAACAAGGCCCGGTGAAGCACTATATGAACGATGGCACACCCCATATCGCCGGAAATTTCCAGAACAATACCAGATCGGGTATATGGAATATGTATCAAAAATACTTCTATGAAGACGTTACCGGCAGTTTTACCGCCCAGATAGAATTTGACAGCAGTGGCAAACCTGTTAACTGGTTAGACTCAGATGTCTATCTCGACCCCTCTTACAGCGATTATTACATAAGAATTCAACAGCCGACTTCTGGATCATCTGAATTCTCGCTGAAGCAAACTGACGCGAGCTATCTGCTCGCAGACTTCTCCTATGGTGGCATTTGTTCATTCACCACCGGCCTGAGAACAATCGGATTCGTCGCGGCAACAAGCAGTTATGACATCGAAACTTTTGTCGATGGGGCACGCAATGGCAGTGCAACCCACCACATCTTCGAGAGCTACGAATCGACGGTTAGTCTCTACAGCGGTGAATATGCAAATAATGCAAAAACTGGCAGATGGGTTATCAAAATCTTTAAAAACCTCACCGAGCCCGTATCAACGACAGAAGGCGACCTGTCTAATGACCTGCAGACCGGCACCTGGACACACAGCAGCACAGATGCAGTAACAAGTGCTAATTACCTCAATAACGTTGCGCAGGGCGCGTTCAGTCTCATCTGGTCAGGCGGGAACCATGTAAGCGGTTCTTATCCGGTAACCGGCAGCGAGCAATGGCCCATTTTAAATACCGCCGGCAAGCAGGTAGGAACTTACACGCCCCAAATAAACCCAATACCTGTAGCATGGCCCGAGCCAACCGCAGAGCCAGACGAAGACTGGCGGTCTGTTTTGTGAGTATACAATTTTATGATTTTCAGTTGTAATGTTGTGATCAGGGCAATCGCACTAAAACACCCTGGGCATGCAATTAGACCAGTCTGAAAGTGTCGGCGCAGGCTTAGCTGACAGAAACGGATTGCGATTGCCCTGAGTTTTGATTAAAACTTCGACATTTATTCCAAACCCTAGTCGCCACTCGACTCAGCGTCCCGTTTCCAGAGCACTACCGCAAGCCAGAAAATAAAGCCACAGGTAGGTAACGGCATTCCGTCAGGCAAATCGACGTCCATCCGCCAGGAAAAAAAACCTTGAGGCTGCAGGCTTCCGATAGTCTGTTCGCCAAGCTTAACCCTCATCGCCCGGCCAAAGTAAGATGCTGTCTCAAGAATGTAAAAATCTCCGTCGAACTCAATTTCAATCCGGCGTTTGAATACGCTTGGCTTTTGGGCTCTGGCTATAACTTTGCCGGCTGATTCGAGCAAGAAAGCGCCAGACAGAAGACCCTCACGGCGAACTGTGAATGTTGCCCCCGGCACAGCAAGAGTACCCCGCTCAGGCCAAAAAGCAAGACCAACCTCCGCAACAGGTCGGTCAGCGTCGAGCAGGGTAAAATCCCATGAAAAAAAGCCCTTCGGCACTGCAGTCAGCATCTTATACCCCAATAATAAATCTCAGCATTCACACTGGGCCGCCGTTGATTTTTAACGAAACGCCCAGGTATTTCTCAGGGAATTCTACCAGAAACAGAGCACGCTTTAAATACCACTCCAGGCTATGCAGCCTTATAAATTGCTGGTCGATAGGTGAGTGCAGTAACCGGTTTTTTCTTATCTTTCGCTATTCACACTCTATCTGGGCACTGAGCTGCTTCAACTTCTTTACCAGACCGGCATTCTAGCACCAAACCTGGTCAATGTAAAAGACCACACCAATGCTCATTATACGATGATTGAAAACCGCTGGCTGGTGCCTCTTTCGCGAGCTTTCGGCAGTCAGACCTTTATCAGTTCGTAATTTCTGGTTCCGAGACCGATTTTTTCGGCGTGCTCAAGGCATGAGCGCCATTCAGACTCAGGTCTTGAATTGGTAAAATGATCCTTGCGATCGACAAAACCCGGTTTGGCCAGGTTATTAGCCAGTTGACTGCCGGGAAGCGGTTCAGCCTTCATACATGCATCAACACATGCCTGATCAAGAGCCAGAGCGTCAAATGAAGCGAACATGCCGAGGTTTGGCAAAATAGGCACATCATTCTCACCGTGGCAGTCACAGTTCGGTGAAACATCCACGACCAGAGAAATGTGAAAGCACGGGCGACCATCGACTACAGCCTTGGTGTATTCTGCCATACGCCGATTCAGCATTTCGACCGCTGCATTAAAATCAAAAGCAATAGCGTCGAAGTTACATGCCCCGAGGCAGCGACCACAGCCGACGCAATTTTCCAGATTCACCCGCATTTTTCGGGCGGCAGCGTCAAACTCAAGGCCGTTGTTGGCACAGGCTTTAAGACAGGCAAGACAGCCCCGGCACAAATCTTCATTGATTTTCGGCTTGCCGCTGCTGTGTTGCTCGGTTTTTCCGGCTCGTGAACCGCAGCCCATGCCGATATTTTTTATGGCACCGCCAAAGCCGGTTGCTTCATGACCCTTGAAGTGGGTGAGACTTATGAATACATCTGCATCCATAATTGCCCGACCGATTTTCGCTTCTTTCACATACTCGCCGCCAGAAACCGGAACCAGGACATCGTCCGTTCCCTTGAGACCATCACCGATCAGAATTGGGCAGCCAGCACTGAGCGGGCTAAATCCATTTTCCCAGGCACATTGCAGGTGTTCGAGAGCGTTTTTGCGATAACCCGGGTACATGGTGTTGCAATCGGTCAAAAATGGCTTGCCGCCGAGTTCTTTAACCACATCGACCACGGCTTTTGCATAGTTGGGGCGCAGATAACTCACGTTTCCAAGTTCACCAAAATGCAGCTTGATAGCAACGAATCGGCCATCCATGTCGATCTGACCGATTCCGGCACTTTTAACAAGCTTTTTGAGTTTGGTCGGCAGACCGTCACCGAAAGCCTCAGTGTGGAAATCAGTGAAATATACTTTTGCCTGTTCCATTTTTTTATTCTCCCGCGTCATTAAATTCATATTGCCATGTGTGGTTACTTTCAGAGCCTATTGTAACGATTTGAATGATTCGATGCCAGAAGTTTCGTAAAACCAGACCTGATTTAACCCGGCCAAAAGATTCTTTCTAATTGCATTGGCAGAGTATCAAAAAAAATCCCCGCCACGCCGCGCTGCAGCTCAGAAATACTTCCACCAGCAAAAGCGTCTTTACCACTCCACCAGCCGGCGGCGATGGCAAAGCAGATAACCTTTGAAATATACCCACAACCGGTGTGAGCAGTTTCAACGGCGCCACGCAACTCAACCCGCCGCAAAACAGACAGAATTTCCGGTGGCGTTATTTCCCCAACAGGAGTTTTTCCGAGCCAAGGCCTTGAAGGAATTCTGCGCTTTTTTTTCAGTTGCGTGCCTTTCGGTCTTGCGATTCTGCTAAGAATCGCTGTCAAACGTTGAAGAAGCAGTCGTCGGCCATGGCGAAATCGAAGGACCATTCGTCGAAATTGATAACCAGGCAATCGAGCGCGACGACCGCTATCCGATTCGCGTGACTGTTCAATTCTACAAGGCTACCGATAATGTTGTGGTCAGCGAAGAAAATATCAAATCAATCAGAGAACAGATTGATCGGGTTTATGCCGATGGCAGCTATGTAGGCTCTCTGGTTGTGCCAGAAACCGAAGGTCTGAACCACCTAA
>SABV01000663.1 GCA_009928855.1 Erysipelotrichia bacterium
GCAACGGTAATCGAATGGACATGGAAATCTGATGCAGGCGATTTTGACGAGAGACACTCGCTTGAATCTTCTCTGCCGGTTAATCAAAAAATCTGGAGAACTCCTGCAAATCCAGGCTGGTATACCGTAGAGTGCGGCGTTGATGTTTTTGGAGACGACAAACTCACCGCAACTTTTACCCAAAGACTTTACATCGGCAAACGCCACGTCAACCATCCCCCGGCAACTTATTCATTGCGCATTACAGGGCAAAACCCGATTCCGGGAGAACTGACCGCCACATACAATGTCGAGTTCAAACAGGTGTTTGTTGCCGAAACCACTTTCAACGGCGACCTTAACTGGCAAAGTTCACCAGGAACCATCACCGGCAAGGGAAAACTTGCGACATGGAGTTTTATCTGCCCGATAGATGCAATTCCGGAAGTTGTTTCGATCTCGTGCCAGAGCAACTTTAACGGCACCAGCAGCAAAGCCTCGACAGATTTTACATTATCAAAAAAGGTCGCCGAAACCGAGAAAGATTCTGCCATAGCCGCCAAAAACTGCGATCCACAAAAAATACTCGGCTTTCTGAAAAACCTGGGGATCGAAATAGACAATACCGTTGCCCCTTCTGTTAATAACGGGCTTCCGTCTCTCTGGACCGCAGAACAGCTCTATTACGCATGGCGCGCCGTAGTTTCTCTGCCCAGAAACTTTATCGAACCACTCAAACAGATAAAAAGAGTTGCCGCACACCCAGAAAACCCTTATGCCATGGGGTATGTTTACAGCGGCATTCCTCGCGTTTATATATGCAACTCCGCAATTACTTCTGACAATCTAGAATATACTCTAATTCATGAAATAGCCCACGTATGGTATTTTGCCAAAGAAAATCAGGAAACCAGAAAAAGCTGGGAGAGCACCTTCTGGAGCAATGGCAAACTGGCGGCAAACATTACAGAAACACCCGTTTCATCTTACGGTCGCACGAATGTCTACGAAGATTTTGCAGAAGCTCTGGCATGCTACTGGCAGTATGGTAAGAGCATGGAGGCAAGGTATCCAAAACGCTATGCCTTTCTCAAAAATTATGTATTAAACACAGAATACGAAGGCGAGCGCAAAATTATATCCAAGGGCAACCTGAAGGACCAGATTAAATAAAAGCTTATAGAATGAGCAGTTTGATGCCCTATGCTAGAATAAAAACAGTGTTTCATAGCAAGCCCGACAAAAATTCTGGAGAAATCAAATGAAATACCTGATACTTGCAACTATATGCCTCACCATTCTCACCGCAGGGGTCCACGCCATGATCGTT
>SABV01000664.1 GCA_009928855.1 Erysipelotrichia bacterium
GCCCACCGGGCAGAAGGCTGGGCCGCCTACAGATTCTGAAACCATGATTTTTCAGGCCGCCGAAGCAGATCGGAGCCGCTGCAATGAAATCATTCTGGCGGCGCTGGTCTTGTCAGACAAACTGAAGACCCAGGGCCTGAACCACGAGGCGGAACAACTCGATATTCTGCTTGAAGTTGTCGACAGAATTACCGAGGCAGAGCCGCAACAAAACATGACTGCTGCGTTGTATTACCTCGAAAGCTTCCTGGAACGGTATCGCCATGCAGGCTGAATCAAATTTGAGCGCCTGGCACAAATGGCACACATTGGCAAAAAGCATAAAAACTGGTATTATTATATCGAGTCTCGGAGTTGCATTGATTGCAGCTGCTCCTCCTTGGGCAATTAGAGCCCTCTGGATTTGAGCCCCCGCCGAGGCTTCTTCATTTCTGGCACAGTTGGCACAACCCATCCCTGCCCGGTAACTCACAAGTCCCGGAGGTAAAAAGAAGAAGCCGGCAGCAATCGGCAGGCAGAATTGCTTCTGAGAGCCTTATCTCTGGTTTCACGCAATTGAGCGATACCCACCAGAGCGTGCATGCAACGGCTTATTCTACTAAAGATGATATCCCTTTCGATAAAAAAGTCAAATCATCATCGACAGTTGGTCACGCCTGATCGAAGTCGAGAAGGGAAACCGCAACAGCGTGAAGGTTTTCTGGCGCAAAACCAGGCCACCCGACAACAGATATGGTGTTGCAAATGTCGCAAAGTGTTGCAAAGTTGTTCAAATCTTCTTAAAGTGGCGGAAAATTAAGCTTTTGAGAGACTAAAAGGCTGGTTCAGAATTTGACAATTATTATGGCAACCTGATTCCTGATATTCGACATTTACCTTGGTTACTGCTGTGGTAATAATGGTAAAAGTTGTGGCAGTTTCGGTTATTGTTTTATGAAGCTTCTTCGGCTGGTGGTCAAGGAAGTGGCGGCCGGAAAACTCCAGCCCTTTTCTGCCAGGAAGAATGGTTGCTTTCCTGGAAAGTGTGTAACACGGAACGGTGATACACAAATAATTACAAAAAATTACAAATTGCTTGACCAATGACAAAAAATGATATATTCTTAAATTAGGTTAATTACAAAAAATTACACCAGAGGTGTCGATGATGAACGCAATAGGCTATGTCAGAGTGAGCACGCAAGATCAATGCGAAAGTGGTTTAAGTCTGAAGCATCAGACAGGTAAGATCAGATCGTATGCCGACGCGATGGATATAAACTTGATTGAAGTAAAGACTGATTCTGGCCACTCTGCCAAGAGCCTAAAC
>SABV01000665.1 GCA_009928855.1 Erysipelotrichia bacterium
ATCAGGGCGGCCAATTCTCTAACATCTTTGCTGGTCAGGGTATAAACGCCTTCTAGCATTGCTTTATACTTGCTCTTATCGGTATCGCTCTTAACTTCGCCCAAATAAAGCTGAACATACCAAAGAGCCATGTTCAGTGCGTCTATGAAGTTATCGGCGGCCACCTTCAAATCTGAATTGGTATCAATACTTTCAATTTCTGCCTCGGTTGCAGTTTGAGTGTCGGCACCGTTGGCAGTATCGCCAGAAAGCACCTTCATACCACAATAAGCGGCTTTTGTGCGTAATTCTTCAAGGTTCTTCCTGCCCGCTTCAATAGCAGCGCCGGAATGCTCGACATATTTCAAGACGGCAGCAGGGTCTTTAATGCCAATCAGCTTAAACGGGCCTATGGTAATTTCAGAAGCATCGCCGCCCGTCAGACAAAGTATCGGGAACTCAGCAGCGCTGATTGCGCTCTCGTGCGTGCTTTCGTCCTGATAATACTGCACGTTGGTATAGGCAAGGTCGATAAACGCGCTCGCACATTCAAATTCTGCCTTCTTTTCGCCGGTGTAAATCGGCACAAGCGGCACTTTGCCAATCTTGTTAGGCATTGGTTCGCCAACAAGAGAATAAACAGCGGTGATACTCTGCGTCGAGCCGGTAACGGGTATCGGCTGCTCGTAAACGCCAATCCATTCGGGAGTAACAACGCGCAATCTGATTCTTTCTTCGGTGACGTTCGTTGCTTTGTTAAAGTCGGTATATCGCTCGACCATTTTCACATAAACAATATTGCCTTGCTCATCTATTTCAACGTCTAACACATCTTCGGCAGGCAAATAAAGCATATAAGGCCGATATTTGCCAGCCTTCATCTGTGCTTCAGTCTTAATCTCGTTGCTATCGAAAGCAGGAGCTTCGACGTAAATATAGCCCAACCCCTTAGCCCATGCGCTTTTGAATGCGGTGTGTGCAAACTTGGCAAGGTTATCATTTTTGCGGTTAGCATCGGCAATTACCATTTGCATAGTATCGCTGATAACGCCTTTCTCGATAGCAGATTCTACGCGCAACGGCTTAAAAAATGCCTTGCCAGATGAGAAGTTCACGGCCCGCTTAAAAAAAGGCGCAAGCACGGCCTTAAAAAGCCGGGTTTCGTATTGCTCTTTCGTTTCGTTTTTCAGCATCGGCAAATAGCGCGTATTGGCCTTGCGCATTTCTCCCGTGCCGCCCAGAAGCGTGTTAATCATCAGCCATTCGTCTTGCTGCCGCTTATATGCGGGTGATTTGTCGCCTGTTATCGTTGTCGGTAGCATTTTGAAA
>SABV01000192.1 GCA_009928855.1 Erysipelotrichia bacterium
GCCGCCTCTCTGAATATCTCATGTCAGGGGGCAATATAATCACTTTTTTGGGCGATCGCGTTGATCCAGACTGGTATAATAAAAACCTGATCGATGAGCTGGGTGCCGGTTATCTTTTGCCGGCCCGCATTTTTAAACGGGTTGGCAACGCTGTGAGCAAGTCTATTGCTTACCAGCTCACTGATCTTGACGCCGGTCACCCGGCTTTTAGAATATTTGCCAGCGATGGTAACGGTGACCCGGGCAGGGCACAGATATTCGAATTTTTTCAGGTGCGGCCGAATCCGACTGCCTTTTTGCTTTGCCGCATGAGTCATGGTTTGCCCGGTATTGTCGAAGAAAAGCGCGGTCGCGGGCGCTCGCTGTTGATAACTTTTACTGCTGATGTTTCGTGGTCAAACTGGCCGCTGAAAGCGACCTGGCTGCCATTCTTGCACCAGTCGCTGATTGCCATGATAACAGCTAATGACGTTGATATTAGTACAATCAGGCCGGGTATGCCGGTTTCAGCGACTATTAATGCTGATGCTGCCCGACAGATAACAATGACCATGCCGAATGGCGAAGAAAAATCGATTGCGACCCAGCTAAAAGCACAGGGGTTGATTCATTTTAATACCCGCGATACAGACCAGACAGGCTATTATCAGATTAAAACAAACGGCGGTGCCACTGTGACAAGCGCTTTTGCAGTTAATCCGCCACCCGAAGAGAGCCGTCTAGAACGCATCAATCTGCGGCGTATTCCGCGTTTTATTCCTCTGGCGCATGATCCTGGCAGAGGCAGCAGTGTCAGGGAAAAGGTCTCGCTGTTGCGTGATGGCTACGACCTGAGTGGCGCGGCATTGCTGGCGCTGCTTCTTCTGGCCGTATTTGAGAGCTGGTTTGCCAATCTTCCGGCTGCGAAAAGAGCTGAATGAGTATGTATAATCTTTTGAACTTTCTGGGATACAATCTTAACCCGATTCGTAGCATTGAATCGGCGGGCATCAGCCTCGCCTGGGGCTGGGCCGGGCTTGTGCTGGTCTTGCTTGCTCTGATTCCGGCGGTTTATTTTTTATACCGTTTTGAAGGCAAGAGCATCGCACCACAGGCGAGAATGCGTCTGCTGGCAATAAGAATTACCTGGGTGATTCTGCTCGGGATTCTCGTTACCGGCCCGATTCTGGTTGTTTCAGGGTGGATACCGCAAAAAAACCGTCTGGCAATAATGCTCGATACATCGCGCAGCATGGGTATCAAACACCAGAACGAGTCGCGTCTGGAACGGGTTAAAAAGCTCTTTGCCTCAGGTTTTATAAACAAGATCGAAGCAAAGACAGGTATTTACCCAGAAGTTTTTTCTTTTGCCGATACGGTTTCGCCTGTTTCAAAACAGGAAGTGGAGCAGTTCAATTTTGCTGCCGAAGGGAACCAGACCGATATCAGTGGTGCCGTGCGAAATATCATGGGCAACCTGGGTGAAGGCAGTCTTCTGGGGATTATAATGCTTACCGATGGAGTGATTACTGTTGGCGAGAACCCGTTAACGGCTCTTTCGAACATGCGCACTCCCGTTCATTTTATAGCGCCCGGCGCTGATGGTGAAGCACCAGATATTGCCCTGCATCTGCCACGCCCGCCGGCAACCGGTTATCTTAATTCAAGCGTGCGGGTAAGGGGCGAAGTCAGTCTTCACCGCATTGCCACCGATGTGGTAGAAATAGTTGTTACCAGAGATGGGCAGCCATTCACCAGAGCCGTGGCAAGTTTTAGCGCTGACACCGGGCGTAGCAGCTTCGCTTTTAATATTCCATGCGATACCGAAGGCAGTTTTCGATTTGAACTGGCCGTGCCGGCGGTTGCCGATGAACTGACCGATGAGAACAATCGCGCGGGGTTTTTGTTAAAAGTTGTCAGAGAAAGATTAAATGTGCTTGCTCTGAGCGGTCGCCTCTCATGGGATATGAAGTTTATCGGCAATGCGGTTTCTACCGATCCTAACGCAAAAATGGTGCACTGGGCAAGGATACGTGATGATCGCTGGGTTTGTTCGCGTGATTTTAAACCCGAAAAAGCGGTTGCCGCACCTGATTTAGGTGCCGACCTTAAAACTGCCGACATACTGATTCTCAATGCCATGCCTTATAATTTTTTGAAACCAATTGAGAGCGAACTTATCAGGCGAATCGAATCGGGCGCTCTCGGCCTTCTTGTTTTACCCCCGCCTCGTTCTTTTAGCGAACTTGGTTATATGGGCACGCCACTAGAAGCATTACTGCCTGTAGTTTCTGGTAAAGAAACCTGGCGAGGAACCCCTGGCAACCTGGTTATATCGGTCACTGAGACGGCATACAACTTTTTGAGAATGGTTGATGACCCGATGGAGAATGTCGAGTTTTTCGCAACTCTGCCAAAATTTGACGGAATCTATGAATATAATGCCATTAAACCCGGCGCTGAAACGCTTATCAGTTCTACTGTGCGCGGCAATGACGGTTTGCTGCCATTTATGTTGCATTCGAGAGCCGGGCTTGGCAATGTTGTGATGATCGCCGGTGGGCCGCTGTGGCCGGCCGGATTCCGTCTGGTGCCTACAGACCGGGGCTTTGCGCCGTATTCAGCGCTGATGCTGAACATGTTTAAATGGCTTGCCAACCGTCGTGAAGATGCTCAGGTAAGTCTTGAGCTTCCTTCGTCGCGAGGTTTTGTCGGGCAAGCTTCAAATATAAAGGTCTGGGTGGCTGACAGCAAACATCAATTGCAGTCAAACGCTCAGGTAATGCTCAACATCAAAGACGAAAAAGGCAGCGTCAGCTCTGTTCCATGCGTCGAAACTTCTGAAAACGGCTGTTACGAAGCCTCTTTTGTTCCTGCTTTCAGGGGCTTACATAAAATAGAAGCTGAAGCGCGTTATCAGGGCCGCGAACTTGGCAAAACTACCGGTGAAATGCTGGTCGAAACTTCTACTGCAGAATTCGACGAACCTGTTATCAGAGCGAATCTGCTGCGTCAGCTTGCCAGTGAAACCGGCGGGGTATACGCCACTGATCTTGATGCTGACGCTGTGATCAAGTCGATCAATGCCGTGCCCGGCCAGAAACTTGAAACCAGGAGTGTTGACGTGCGTGACAGCTGGTTGCTTCTGATGATTTTGCTTGTTCTTCCGATGCTTGAGTGGTATTTGCGCAGAACAGGGGGATTGAGCTGAAATGATGAACAATAAAATAAAAGAAACCATCAAAGCCTTTTCAGCCTGTATGACGTTTCTGTTGCTTGTGTTTTCTGTCGTTTCGGTGCCGCTAAGTGCTGCCGAATGGGATCGCATGATGATACCCAGGGTTAAATATGATGGCGGCGGTGACTGGTATGTTGGCCCTACCTCTATGCCAAATCTGCTCAGGCAGGCCGGCGAACGTCTTCAGCTTCCGGTTCAGGCAGAAAATGTGGCTGTATCGATTTCTGACCCTGAGCTGTTTCGTTATCCGATGCTGTTTTTAACCGGTCATGGCCAGGTTCGCTTTAAGGATCACGATATCAATACTCTATTGATTTACCTCGATAATGGCGGATTTTTGTGGGTAAACGACAGCTATGGCATTGACAAGTTTATCAGGCGCGAAATTCGCAGATTGTATCCTGATCGTGAACTGGTGCTTCTCCCTTCAGATCATCCGATTTTCAGCGCCGCCTATGACTTTAAAGATGGATTGCCCAAGATTCATGAACATGATGGTAAACCACCGGCTGCCTATGCCCTTTTTGATAAAGGGCGCATGAAGATTCTTTATACTTATGAATCTGATATTGGCGATGGTCTTGAAGATGCCGGGATTCACACCGGCGACACACCCGAAATCAGAGAAAAAGCCATGCAGATGGCTCTCAATATTCTGGTTTACGTGATGATGCAGTGAGAAATAATATGCAAAATGAAAAATTGACGCGATTGCTGCAGAATTACCCGCAACTGCGTGCACGTCTGGAAAAAACAGTGCGCAGTTATCTCTATGGTCGCCAGTTGCGCGTTATCATGTCGTGCGGCTTCTGGGCTATGGTTTCATTTTTCATACTGTTGCTTGTTTTTATGCTGGTTGAGCGCACGCCGATTCAGTCTGAAACGGCACGTTTCGTGCATGCTGCGGTTTTATACTACATTCTGGCCTGGTGGGCGGTAAAGGGAGTTAAGGCGCTGTTTTTTCCGCCGCCGGCAACCGGTTTAGCCGTTGAAGTCGAGAAATTTACGGGAAAATTCAGCTCGGCTCTGTCGAGCGCCCTTGAGTTTATTGACGTTTCGCAACCAGCGAGCAGCGATCGTACATCTGAAACCATGCGTCGTTTGACCGTAGCCGTTGTTGCCGAAGAGTTGGCCGATGAAGATATCAGGATTTCGCTGAAGGCTTTTTCGAGACGAAAGTCAGCTTTGACTATGCTGTTTTTTATGTTTCTGGTTATCGTGTGGTATGCGGTTTCGCCGCATGAAGTCTTTATTGGCGCCAGAAGAATTCTTTTGCCGTTGCGGGCAATTGCCCCTTATTCGACCCTTTCTATCGAAGTTACACCCGGCCATGCTCTTGCTGCAACAGGTGAGAGCATCGAAATTTCGGCAATACCATCACGCAGACTCGAAGAACCGATAGTTCTCGAACTGTTTGAGCCTGGTGCGACTGAAGCTAACAGGGTTGAAATGTACCCTGACAGCACTGCTTCTCATTCAAGATACGTTTACACTCTCAACAGTCTGCAGAATTCTCTTGATTACCAGGTTTGCAGCGAAAAATTTACTTCGATGCGCTTTTCAGTGAAGGTCGTTCCGCGACCTCAGGTTAAAAAAATGCAGCTTACGCTCTTTCAACCTGCTTATGTTGCTACCGCCCCGCTTAAACTGCCTGTTAATATCGGCGATACCGAAGCTCTAAGAGGCAGCAGGGTCATGATCGAAGTACTCGCCGATCAGAAGCTCTCTGCCGGCGGAGTGAATCTGATGCCAGGCGCCTCGCAGACGTGCAGTATTGCAAATGGCAGCGAGTTTAAATACGAGTTAAATCTTGCTACCGATACGCGTTTCAATATTTTCTTAGAGAATGAAGCCGGTCTTGTCAGCGAGAAGCCTGTGGTTTACACCATTCTGGCCAGAGATGATGGGTCGCCTGCCGTTGAATTGCTCAGACCTGCTCAGGACATGCCTTTTCCGACCAGCAAAAGGCTTGATATCAAGGCGGCTGCCAGAGACGATTACGGCGTTAAGGCGATGATTCTGTTTTACAGCGTCGGCGATCGTTCGGCATTGATTCCGCAGAATCTCAAGCCTGATTTCAGGCCCGTAAGCGAGTATGAAGTCGAGTTTCCATGGATGCTGGACACGCTGGCATTGCAGCCCGGTACCAGGGTTCGTTATTTTGTGCAGGCTGAAGATGCTTGCCAGCCGCAGCCAAACATAGCTACCACGGCAGCATATTTTATAAACATGCCTTCCATGTATGACCTTTATCGTGGTGAAGAGCTTTCTCAGGGTGAAGTTAATCAAAAGCTCGAAGAATATCTCGAAACGCAGAAAATGCGCAAAGATGCCCTTATGAAGGCATACGAGCAGATAAAACATGAAGAAAAGCTTGATTTTGAAGCTTCTCAGGCTATAGAAAAGGCTATAGAACAGGGCGAAAAAAGTCAGCAGCAGGCCAAAGACATACTCGAAAATTTTCAGAAGCTTCAGCAGAACATGGAAAATAACCCGATGGCTTCACCCGATGCTCTTGAGCGCATGCAGAAGGTAAGCGAGCTTCTCAATGAGGTGCTGGATGAGGATACGAAAAAAATGATGGAGCAGCTTCGCGAATCTCTGCAGGAATTGAAAATGGATCCGAAAGAGATCGAAAAATACGAAGAGGCCTTTAAGATGGAAGAATATCTGAAGGGTCTTGACCGTACAATTGATCTGTTGACACAGGTGCGCGAGCAGCAGAAATTCAATTCACTTGCCAACGCTATTGAGGATTTGCACGGGCGTCAGCAAAATATTGCTTCAGAGACAGCTGCATTACACGAAAAAATGCAAAAAGAAGGCTTGAATAAAGAAGAAGAGGCTCAGCTCAAAGATCTTGCCGACCAGCAGGAGAAAATTAACAAAGAGCTGGAACAGCTGCAGAAGCAGTCTGAAGAAATGACGCAAAATCGTAAAGAAGAAGAATTCAGGCAGAACCCGATGCTTGAGGATGTTAAAAATATCAGAGATCGCATGCAGAAAGAAGACTATCAGGAGCGCGGCGAAGATATCAAGAAGGATATGCAGCAGCAGAAGCTTGATTCGGCATCGCAGAATCAGCAGAATATGCTCAAGTTTCTTGAAGCTCTCAAGAAAAACGCTGAACAGATCAACCAGCAGTGTTCGGGTTGTTCAGCGCCGCAAATGGATTTATCAGATTATATCAGGCGTGCTTTGCAGGTTTCGCATGACCAGGAAAATCTGCTGCGCGAAATTTTCGAGTTGCCCGCTCAGTTCATGAGAGGTCAGCGGCCTGAAATAGAGGGCCTGATCGACCAGGTGTCGGTATTACAGGTGCTGGTAAAACAGCAGGGCAACGAGCTTGGCAATGACCTCGAAAAACTGGTAAAAGGCAGTTTTGCTGTTGATCCGAGTGCTGTTGAGTCAATAAAAGGCACTCAGACAATGTTCTCTGCCATAGTTAAAAATCTTGAAGATCGGGCGCTTGCGATTGCGCGTGAAGATCAGCAAGAGATAATCAGGCGCTTTAACCAGCTGGCGATTGATTTGATGCGTGCCCAGGATCAATCGGGTTCTTCAGGATCGTCGAACCCGATGGATGCGTTGCAGCAGTTCAAGAATCTTACGCGTCGGCAATTGAGCCT
>SABV01000193.1 GCA_009928855.1 Erysipelotrichia bacterium
GTCACATAAACTGCACCCAGACCTGTCTTAAAATTCATTTCGTTATTCATAGACAGGATATCGCCATTTTCGGCATCAACAACCATTTCCCAGTCACCGAGGGGTTGTGAAACAGCAATTTTAGTTACGTATGCCATTTTTGCCTGACCATCTTTGCCGGCAACAATGCGCAATTCGGCATCAGGAACAGCGCGGAATGCTTCAGCCTTAATAGCTTCGCGGGCCTTGCCGATTGCCTGATAACGACTGAGAATGATCTGATTGCTGATTTCGTCTATGGTTGGAAGCGAGCCATTGGCGAGAGTTACAACGCCATCAGCGTCGATATGAACTTCAACTGTGGCTTCATGAACGGGAACACCGTCCATAACCATCTGATAAGCTACATGATGAACGCCATTGCTGGAGTCATCGCGCACCAGTCGCAAATATTCGACATCCCTTGTTGCGGGCAGGTTAAAAAGCCTGGCGTTTTCTTCAATATAAGCTTTTGCAGCTTCAGCAGCATTGCCTGAAAGGGGCGAAGAAAGATTGCCGCGAACACTTGAAAGCCTGGCGCCATCTTCTGTTACAGAGATCATTTCAATGCCTTCCAACAAAGATTTGTTGGCAAAAAGGTTGCGAATAAAATCAGAGCTTACCTGAACTTTTTTGGCATTTTTTTTGCCTGTATTAATCTGTGTCGGTGACACATCAAAGGCAAAAGCCTGCGAGCAACAAAAAACAGTACCCATGGCCACAGCCAGCAATCTTTTCATTATACTCTACTCCTCCAAAATAAATTACTGATTTTTGATTGTATCATTCGCACAGGCAAATCTGCAATGCTGTTTTAAAAAAATGTACGCAAAAAGAGGTGAAGTTGTGCACTTCACCTCTTTTTAAGCGCTCCCTGAGGGATTCGAACCCTCGTCGCAGCCTTGAAAGGGCTGTGTCCTGGGCCCCTAGACGAAGGGAGCTGAAAACGTTAAAAACACCGGCCGGCCCTCGACCGATATTCAGCGCCCCCTGAGGGATTCGAACCCTCGCCGCAGCCTTGAAAGGGCTGTGTCCTGGGCCGCTAGACGAAGGGGGCAAAAACGTTTTCGCGAGCATTGGGCCCAGCAGGACTTGAACCTGCGACAATCCGGTTATGAGCCGGAGGCTCTAACCAACTGAGCTATAGGCCCGCGACGCGAAATATATCTTATCACATTACGATTACCGATGCAAGCACTTTTTTTTATTCCATGTAGAATTCTTTCAGCTTTTTTGAACGACTCGGGTGACGCAGCTTACGAAGGGCTTTAGCCTCAATCTGACGAATTCTTTCACGGGTTACGCCAAACTTTTGCCCTACTTCTTCGAGAGTTCTCTGCCAACCATCTTCAAGACCAAAACGATATTTGATAACTCTTGATTCTCGTTCGGTAAGAGTTGCCAGAACCTTGTTTATCTGCTCTTTGAGAATAAGATTAAAAGCGGTTTCGGCCGGCGGCAAAGCAGATTTATCTTCGACGAAGTCGCCAAGATGCGAGTCTTCTTCACCGTTTATAGGTGTTTCGAGAGAAATTGGGTCCATGGCGGTCTTCATGATGTTCTTCACTTTTTCGACCGGCAGACCAACTTCAACCGCAAGTTCTTCAACAGCAGGATCACGGCCAAGTTTCTGCACCAGCTTGCGAGAGGCTTTGCGCAGCTTGTTAATCGTCTCAACCATATGAACCGGAATACGAATGGTTCTTGCCTGGTCAGCAATCGCCCTGGTGATTGCCTGGCGGATCCACCAGATTGCGTAAGTCGAGAACTTGTAACCCTTGCGGTATTTGAATTTTTCGACGGCACGAATCAAGCCCTGGTTGCCTTCCTGTATCAGATCAAGAAACAGCAGACCGCGCTTGGTGTATTTTTTAGCAACCGAAACAACAAGACGCAGATTGGCTTCAATCAGCTTGCGCTGAGCTTCCTGGTCGCCATGCTCGATGCGCTTGGCCAAAGTGACTTCTTCCTGCATGGTAAGAAGCCTGATTTTGCCTATTTCGCGCAGATAGACGCGAACAGAGTCATCTATGTCATCAAAATCCTGCTGCTGCTTCTCTTCTTCTTTCTTTTCTTCAGCAACCGGAAGTTTTTTATCAAGCCTTACTTCATCATCGTCAACAAGCTCGACGTTTTTATCCATAAGCTCATTGATAATGTCTTCAAAGGCTTCAGTCGGCAAACCATCAGGCAGAAGCCTGTTTATTTCCTGGTATGATAAATAACCCTGACGGGCACCTATTTCTACAAGCTCAGCCCTTACTTCTTCAAGAGTCAAAGCTTCTTTCTTTTTAGCAACCTTACCCTTGGCTTGTGTTGCCTGCTCTGTTGTCATAGTTTTCCCTCATTCTGGAGTGAATCAATACAGTATGTCCATTTTCCGCTTCAGATCAATCTGTTCCATGCTGAGTTGCGCAATGCGACTATCATCGCCACCGCTCTCTGCCTCTCTTATTCGCTGTTGCAGGGTCTTTAGCTCGGCTTCAAGCCTGGTTTTCACCAGACCTTTCACGCATTCCATAAACGGCTCCGGGGGGCGATCTTCGAGAGTTGTAATCAACTCACTCAATCGTGACACCAGAGTCGTTTCATCGAGGGCTGCAAGTATCTCGGCGGGTTTCAACGAACCACCGGCCGCTTCTTGTTGAAAGCTTATTGCTTCAAAAATCTTCTTTAAGCGGGGGTCGGAAAAATCACCGGGGCCTAGCAGCGCCCTGATTCTGTCGAGCTCTTCCGGGTGTTCCAGCAGATGCTTTAACACCCATTCCTGTCGTTGAACTTCGGCATTCAGTGCGGGAGAGATAAACGTCCTTTTCTTCTGAGTATCATCAGAACGCAGGGGCTCTCTGCCTTCGAACTCTTTTTCAAGAACATGGGGGTCCATATCCAGCAGTTTCGAGATTTTACGGATCACTTCGCTTCTCGCAATTGAACTGTGAATAGCTGGAACCAGTTCTTTAAATTCCTGTATAAGTTTTTCTTTTACAGGAATCTCAAGAGGAGGCTTCAAACCACGGGTATGAGTCTCAATGAGAAAAGTATAAATATCACTGGCTTTTTCAAGCAGTTTTTTAAAACTTTCGGCGCCTTCACGGCTGACAAAACTGTCAGGGTCATCGCTGGGGTCAGGAAAAGCCACCACTCTGGCATTCACCGGCGCATCTTTTTGCAGGGAAATGGCGCGCAACGTGGCTCTCTGCCCGGCAGCGTCTCCATCGTAGCATAAATACAATATTTCGCAGTTGCGGGCCAGCATATGAATCTGCTCTGCCGAGATTGCGGTGCCCAGAGTTGCAACCACGTTTTTAATACCATTCTGATAAAGACTGATAGCATCAAGATAACCTTCGACCACAACGATCGAATTCAGTCTGCGAGCGGCAGACAAAGCTTCCCTGAAATTAAAAAGCAACTTGCGCTTGTTGAAGGTCTCGGTTTCGGGGCTGTTAAGGTATTTGGGTTCGTCTTCGGGCGACATAACCCGCCCGCCAAAAGCGACAACCCGCCCATGAACATCAACAATGGGTATTATCAGGCGGTTACGAAACACGTCATAATAGCCCTCGCCCTGCCCTCTGGGCTTAACCAGACCGGCACGTTCGAGATTATTCAGGTCATCAGAGGTTTTACCAAAGCGGTTGGCGATAGAATCCCAGGCGTTGGGAGCCAGACCGATTCTGAATTTTTTAGCTGTATCTGAGGTAATGTTGCGCTTTTTAAGATATTCTCGCGCAGCAGCGCCGGCAGTATTATCATAAAGACATGCTTCATAAAACCTTGCGGCCATGTCGAGATAATTATAAAGATCTGCTTTTTTTTCGGCTTCAGGATCATATTCTTTTGGAATCTCGATTCCTGAACGGTTCGCAAGAAATTTAACGGCTTCAGGAAACGAAAGGTGTTCCAGTTCCATTAAAAACGAAAAAACATCGCCGCCCTTACCACAGCCAAAACAATGGTAAATCTGCTTATCTGGAATAACGTGAAAGCTTGGCGTTTTTTCTTTGTGAAAGGGGCACAAAGCTTTGTAAGTGGTACCCGAGGGATTCAGCCGTACATGCTCACCGATAATCTGGATGATATCGGTTCTCTCGCGAATCAACGCTATTATTTCGCTAGAAATAAAGCCCAAGAAAAACCCCTGACTAAAAAAACGTACATAACCTTAGCTGAATTTGCAATTCTAATACCGAAGCATTCTAAAGTCAATCTCTATCGCGAATTTTGGGTAAATAAATTAAAGCGGTCTAAATTTTCTGACAAAAGTCCCGCACGCCTTTGTTTCTTCTCTTTTGATCTTTTAAACCTTGTTCAGAAGGTCATTAAAACAGTTTTTGATGTCAGAATAACCAGGTATCGCCTTATTGCACTAATATGGCAGGCTGCTGTTACCAGCAGTTGTCAAAAAACGATTTTTCCAATGCAGGAAAGCTCAGTGATAAATTAAGAGAGATTCTTTTTTATTATAACGCTTTCAAAAAATGTATTCCCTGCCAGGGCAATATAGAGCTGGAAATTCGTTCAACCGGCGAATTCTCTATAAATACCGAGAAAAATACCTTTTGCCCAAACCGCTTTTAAATAGTAAGCCCGCTCTGAAGTAATGCGCTTTCCAGCCCTGGGTCATTACACGCTGTTGTGCCCTGGCATCGGCAAAAATCTTTATTTTGTTGGTGCTCCCCCCAGGTAAAGCTGTTTATTCAGCAACACATGGGCATCAAGAAAGTCGCGGGGGCTTTTCTTTGCAGCAAAAAAACAGCTGATGACAAAAAAAAATATGAGATGTAAAATAGGGCACGGAGATTATAATGTATTATCGTAGAAAATGTTTATTAGCAATCATTGAGCGGTTCAATAGGAGCCTTGATAAAATTGCCCTGCAGAAACTCCTGTTTTTGCTGGGACAAAATTCTTCTTGTCGTCATTTTGACTTTGTTCCTTATAGATTTGGTTGCTTCTCATTTCAGGCAAATTATGACCTCTCGGTAATGAGTAAGCTCGGGCAGCTGACTGAAACCGAAACTCACTGGACTGTATCAGATAAAAGCGCTTATTTATCTGAATTACGGATTGAAGACAAACGGGCTGTTGAAAAGCTTTTTCAAAACTTTTCTGGTCTTGAAGTTAATAATCTTACCCGGCATACTTATATTAAGTTTCCTTTTTACGCGACAAAAAGCCAACTGGCAAAAAAACTGCTTACCAGAGATGAATTTGAAAAGGTTGAAGCTCTTGCCAATCAAAAGTTTTCAAAGACACTGTTTTCAATTGGCTACGAAGGAAAAAGCTTTGATGGATATCTGTTGGGGCTTGTTCAGAATGGCATTAAAACACTATTTGATGTCAGAAAGAATGCTATAAGCATGAAATATGGCTTTTCTAAAAGTACTCTTAAGAAAGCCTGTGAAAGTCTTGGAATTAAATATATACATCTACCTGAGCTGGGCATTAATTCTGATCGCCGTCAGTCACTTAACTCTCAGAATGATTACGACCTGATTTTCAGCGCATATGAAAAAGAGGTTCTGCCGGTCACGCAAAAGGCACAGACAATTATACTTGACGCTCTTGATGCCGATAACCGGGTCGCGGTAACCTGCTTTGAAAAAGATCTGGAAAAATGCCATAGAACTCGCTTAGTCGGGGCTTTAAAACAAATGGCCAGAGGAGATCTTGAGGTTGAGCACCTGTAAATATGAGAAACAAGAGATTCTTATAACAGTTAAAACTTATCCGACTTTGTCGACGAAATACATGGAACTGGTTTGCACAGCTGGTTTAACTCGTGAGGGGAAATGGATAAGACTATATCCAGCGCCTTTTAGGATGCTTGAAACCGAAGGCAGGTATAAAAAATTCCAATGGATCACCACGGAAATTTTTAAAAATACCGAAGATCCAAGGCCGGAAAGCTTCAAGATTTACGATTTCAACAAAATTTTGCCTGGCGAAGAAATACCCCCTGACAGCACAGGCGAATGGCATGCTCGCAGAAAGCTGGTTTTAAAACAGGTTTACACCAGCAAAAATGAGATAATTGCAAAAGCCAAAAGTATGGAAATGTCGCTTTGCACTTTTAAACCAAAGGAAATTCTTGATTTTGAATTTGAACCGGTTGAGCGGGAATGGGATGAAAAGAAACTGGCAGAAATTGAGGCACAAAACAGACAGGGTGATTTGTTTGCCCAGGATAAGAACCCGTTTGAGGTGGTGAAAAAATTGCCATACAAGTTCTTCTTTCGTTTTTTAGACGAAGACAACATAGAAAGCCGGCTAATGATCGAAGACTGGGAAATAGGCGCCCTGTTCTGGAACTGCCTGGCCCGAAAAAAGAACGAAGAAGAAGCAATTGCCGATGTTAAGAATAAATACCTTGAAGATTTTGCCAAAACCAAAGATCTATATCTCTTTCTTGGGACAACCCGAGAACACCATTCGATAAGTCGCAACCCTTTTGTCATTGTCGGAGTGTTTCCGCCCAAACCAGTTATTCAGCCCCTGTTATTTTAATTTTTCTGCGATACAAGTTCGCCGCGAAAGGCTTTGGCAAGGATGCTGGCGGTCAGTTTGTCGACGCGTTCGCGGGCGGCGGTGAGTTTGGATTCCATTTCATCAGCTTTATTGAATAGAACCTCTACTCTTTTAACAATTTCTTCTTGCTCTTTTTTTGAACAAACTGGAGTGGGAAAGGTACATAATTTCGAAGCATTTATATTTGATTGGCTTACACCTGAGTTACGGTCATTGTTTACGCTTCTTTCTTCCAGAGATTTTCGGAAATACTCTTCAATATAACATCGAGTTTGCCTTCAAAGACCTGATTGATTC
>SABV01000666.1 GCA_009928855.1 Erysipelotrichia bacterium
TCTAACCGTCGGAGCGCTCGAAGAAGAGCTGTTTGCAAGCGTCAGCCCGCTGATTCTGCAATTGCCGGAAAGGGTTATCGTCGGCCCCTGCGCTGACGTAACTATGCAGCGCGCCGCCGCCTCGCCTGCAATGGTAACATTGGTGCTGATCGAAATTGATTCATTGTAAGTGCCCGGTTGAATTTTTATAATCGCCCCGTCTTTGGCTGCCTGCAAAGCATCAGAAATTTTTCTATAAGTGCCTTGTGGTCCGACGACTAATTCTAAAGCTGCTTTTGCTGCGGCCTCGGCTTTGGCTCTGGCTTCAGCCTCAGCTTTAGCTTTTGTTTCGGCTTCAATTCTGGCTGCTTCTTCGACTCTGGCTTTTTCTTCGGCTGCGATTGCCGCTTTTTTCGCGGCTTCAGCTCTGGCAATCTCTTCAGCCGTGGCTTTTGCTTCTGTTTCAATTTTGGCTTTCGCTTCAGCTTCGGCTTTAAGCTGTGCCTGGCGTTCTGCTTCGAGTTTTGCCTGTTCTGCAGCCGCCGCTTTTTCGAGCTCAAGTTTTGCTTTAAGCTCGGCCTCTTCTTTTGCCTTTATCTCTGCGGCCTGCCGCGCTTTTTCGGCTGCTTCAGCCAGTGAGGCGCTGTTTTCTGAAAGTTCTTTTGCAAATTCGGGGTATTGAACAAAATGCGGCTTGAGAGCGTTGACCAGAACAAGAGCTTTGTCGGGTGCCGATTGTGCAAGGTTTTTTACGCTGCCACGACACCGGTTTATCAGCTGTTGTTCGAGCTTCGCCGGCTTGTCAGAGTCTGGGTGATCTGCTCTGAGGCCCGCTATGGTTTTCAGTATCATTGGTGCATCATCGGGCAGGCGGGCTTTTTTGATACTGGCGAAAATATCATTTGTGGCTTTTTCGAGTTTCTGCTGTTTTTCCTGGCGGGCAAGGGTGGCTTTATGTTCAAGCTCTTCTTCTATTTTGCTGGTGATTTTTGCTTCGACTTCAGATAAACCGGGTGCATCTGGCTTGAGCAGCAGGCATGTTTTAAGTATTTCGCGGGCAGTTTCAGGAGCTTTTTCGAGCTGCTCCGAAAGGGCTAAAAAATATTTCTGATACAGGTTCTCTCTATGCGATTCTACAAGTTCGCCAGACTCTGCATAAGTTGCCAGTTTGTCTAGCTGTTGACGAATTTCGTCTGTCGCTGCCGGCGGTTTGATCTGCTTTATCATGCTTCTTATGGTCTGAGAAAGCTGCTCGCGTTCTTTTTTAAGTTCTTCAGATGATTGCATTGCCGCGAGGCTTTCTTCGGCCAGCTT
>SABV01000667.1 GCA_009928855.1 Erysipelotrichia bacterium
ATCATTCTTTTTTCAACCTGCGGCAGCGGCAAAGCAGAAGCGGCGAGCCGCTTCAATACAGCTGGTTCCATGTTTAGCGGCCTGATATCAATGCCGGTGCGGCGACGCAGACTTTCAAGAATCAGGACACCGCTGCGGTCAAGATCGCCACTGTGGTAAAAACTTTTGGCCAGACGGGCGCTATCGCGCAACAACTTCACCAGAAGGCGGTTTCCCTGCCCCATCGTGCAGATAACAGCCGTCTTCTCACCGTTGCAATCGGCGATCAGATCATAAAAGCTTGTTTCGTTTTCTACGGTAACAATAGTTGCCGGAACCTGCTCCAGGGCAGCATTTTCAAGTTGGGCCCAGCTTAAAATAACCGGTTCGCCAAGTTTTAAGTGGTCTGCCACATAGGTAAACCGCTGACCTCGCTTCGAAAAAATCATCTGGCCAAAGACCAGAAGCTGGGTAGCGGCACCATCCAAAACAAGCCTGGTCATATCGAGAGCGGCACGCTGGCGGGCTACGGAGCTGGAAAAATCAAGGAATCGCAACTCTTCGCTGATTTCAGGGTCATAATCGCAAAGTATCTCGGCAAATTTCTTCAACAATGGCGTGCCAACCCGGCAACTTTTGGTATCGCCGGTGACCGAAAGACCAAAATGCGAAAGTCGCAGCGGGCTGTCACTTTCACGCAGAATTTTAAACCCTCTAGAAAGAGCTGCCAGGAGTCTATCTACGCTTACGCAGCCCTTTTCAACGCCTTTTTCGACGCACATCTGCCAGAGTTCACCATTACCGCGGGCAATGCGTGCTGATTCGCTCCTCAGCCATTGCTGCATCGCCAGGTCGGCGCCCTGCCGGAGGCAGTCAGCAATAATACATTCAAGTCGCTGCCTTATGCCGGCTTTCTCAGATGGAATATCGCGACGACAACGGTTCAGGAGTTTATAAAGCCCGGCTATGGCATCGGGGAGCTTTGCAATATATTTTGCCAGGTTCAGCTTTACAGCAGACCCCTTTTCGACACTGACACAATCATGGCCAAAAAAAAGTTTAACCGAGTCAGCATCATTACATTCGGCCATTTTTACCGAAAAGGATTTTGGCAGCGCTCCAAGGCGATCAATACGGTCGAGAAGAGCGGAAACGAAATTCCGCAAAAATTCACTGTTTTTTAATCTTTCACCTGCGATCATTTACAGCCTCAGCCATCTAAAGTTATCAAGGCAGGTCGCTCAGGCTCATGGGCATCGAACAACCCTGCCGGCTTTTTCCGCGAAAAATCAAATTTGCCCAGATAAACGT
>SABV01000194.1 GCA_009928855.1 Erysipelotrichia bacterium
TATATTAGTTTTTTATCTCTTTGATTTCATGTTCTTCCATTACCATTTCAATCTGTTTTTTATTGATTGAAAGGAACCCGGCGCTGGTAACGGTATGGTTGCAAAGGTTTGTTATTATTGCATCGGTGACGGGAAGAAAGTCTCGCGAAGTGCTTTCGGTGTTAAGAATGTCTGAGAGTCGGCTGTTTTCGACCAGGTGGAGTTTTCCCTGGATTTTGTGTTGAGCTGTGAATACTATGACTTTTAGCTGTTCTTTTTTTGATTTCATTTTAGTTCTCCAGGTTTTTTTATTTCGGCAAATCGACCTTCTGCTTCTGCAAGCACGTTACCATCGGGCAATATTATCGAAGCTCTTGCGAAATACATATTTTTGCGTTGACCGACCAGGGTTGCTGCTACGGTCAATGGCACTCCAATTGGTGTGGGGCGAAGGTAGCGAATATGCATGTCGGCTGTTACTGCCACCAGTTCGCTGTTTTCGCCCATTACCGCATAACCCATCGCTTCGTCCATGAGTGTGCTCAGAATGCCGCCGTGAACAATGCCGGCGTAGCTCTGGTAGACAGGCCCTGGTGCCCATGTGAACGAACATGTGTGTCCTTTTATAGAATCATGTACCGGTATGTGAAGGCCTCCGCTGTTGCGCGAGCCACATACAAAACAATGATCATTGTCTATCAGGTTGAGCTTTGAGAGGTTGCGTCGTTCGATAAGTTCGCGTATAGAGGAAGCAGCCGCGAATGTTTCTGGTCTGTTCAGGGCTGCAGGTGTAGACAGGGTGTCGCGTTCATACAGTTGAATGTTGTGCTTTTCGAGTCTGGCTTTTAGTGTTTCGAAGCTGGGTACGTCAAACTTTTCGTGAACCGGGTCTCCGGTTAATATTGGCACCGAACCAAGATCATTCAGGCCTGCTTCGACAAGCTCCGGAAATCGATAACACAGGTGTGGCGGCAGCGAAATATGATGTACCGGAAAAGCTTCGCGCACCTTTTCCACGATTCTGGTGATAGCGTTAAATGGTAATGGCGGGCGTTCTCGCATAGAGCACCCCGGGGTTGGCTGAAACGGCAGTATTCTGAGGTCTTGCAGATAGGGATCAGCGGTGCAGAAACGGCCAATGTCGGCGACAAGCTTTAATCTCTCTTCTTCAGATTCGCCGATTCCGATGACAAAACCGATCGAGTAGGGGATCTGATTGGCATGCATGGCCTCAATGGCAGCTCTGCCAGTGCTTGGGTTGCGTCCGCGAGATTTTTCGAGCGCTTCTCCGGTTCCGGCGAGAGGCGCAGACACTATGTTTATGCGAATCGAACAACCGGCGCTGGTGAATCTTTCAAGAGTGAAAGAGTCGAGGTAGCCAACCTCAAGAACCGGCATAAGATTTTTTTCGAGCGCCATGCTGCATGCTTCGAGCAGATAATCAGCGTATGAAGAGAACCCGTTTTTATTGAGTGCGATCTGTATGTGCGGAAAATTCTGTGGTGATTCACCTGATAGGAATACGACTTCGGTAGCGCCGCGTTTGCTGAGATCTTCAAGTTTTTGCCCGAGGGTTTCGATGGGCAGCAGCGGGCAGTCTTCTTTGAAAAAAGAGCAATACCCGCAGCTCTGGTGGCATGTGCGGGTCAGCTCGATATATGAACTGAAAATATAAGATATTGAAGCGCATTTATTCATGGTCATAAGCTTACCATATTCAATAAAAAAATCAATTCTGATAATTTTTGGGAACTTCTGTTATGCTTGCGTGTCAAAAGTTTATAGAGAAGCAGGAGGTAAATTTCAGGTGCGCAATTTTAAAATCGCCTTCTTTTTTATGTTGTTTTTATTCATCTGTGGTCAGCGTTTGCTGGCGGCGGGTTTTTCGATAGATGCCAGAGTCGACCGCAGCGAGATCAGTGCCGGCGAGTCTCTCAATCTTGTGATCACGATAACTCAGAGTTTGACTTCGGGGCGAGCTCAGCGCATCAATGTTCCCGCTGTTCAATCTATTCCGGGGTTTGATATTGCTTCAACCAGAAGCGGCCAGAGCACGAGATTTATCAATGGTGTTGGTGAGACTCAGAGCCAGGTTGTTTACGAGCTGGTGCCTCAAAAGCCCGGAAAAGTCGTGATTCCGGCTTTTTCTTTTAAAGATTCTGATGGCGAAGAACACACTTCTAAATCGATCGAGATTACTGTTCGTCCGCCTGATGAAGAGCCTGAGACGCCTGCAGCAGAAGAACCGGTGGCGGCCGCTGAAGAATCGAACAATTCTTTGTTCAAGGGGCTATTGTTTGTTGGCCTGATTCTTGGCTGTATCGTTGCCCTGCCGTTTGTTCTATCGGCCTTTTTTAATCGCAATGTTAAGCCCTCTACTCGCTGGGAACAGGCTTCTGCAAATGGTGCCGTTGCTTCAGGTGTTGTTTCTGCGTCTAATGTTGAAGAGGCGGTTCTGGTGGATGTGCCTGCAAAAGAGGTGTTGCAGAGAATAGATTTTAATTCTTCTGTTGCACGCCTGAAGAGAGAATACCCCGAAGCTGACACTGTTTTTTATCGAAAATATTTTGAGCTTTTCAGAACGGCGGCGCTTGGCTGCTCTGTTTCTTTGCGGGCTGATATGACCGCTGACGAGCTTTTTCGCAAGGTTTATGAAATAGCGGTTGGTGAGAGCGTATCGCAGGCCACTGGCCGTCTCGCTGCCGATCTTGAAAAAGTGATGTATGCCAACTCTGCACCGTCGCGAGCTTTTTCGGCTATTGACGCGGATGCCAGAGAAATAATCAACGCAATATCAGAATAAACGGGAGTTGCCAATGAATCAGTCTGCTGATCTTCAAAAGCGAATCGAAGAAGCCGGAGCCAGAATAGAGAGCATCAGATCTCAGGTAAAGCGGGTGCTGGTAGGTCAGGCCGATCTGCTCGAAAGCCTTATAATTGCTCTTGTTTCTGACGGCCACATTCTGCTTGAGGGGGTGCCGGGACTGGCGAAGACTCTTGCCATAAAAGCTCTGGCGCGCACCGTTAAAACGGGGTTTTCGCGGGTTCAGTTTACACCCGATCTTTTGCCCGCTGATCTTATTGGCACAAGAATATTTGACCAACGAACGGCCGAATTTCAGACGCATAAGGGGCCTATTTTCTCTAACTTTGTTCTGGCTGACGAAATAAATCGCGCGCCGGCAAAAGTTCAGAGTGCCCTGCTCGAGTCAATGGAAGAGCGGCAGATAACCATCGAGCGAGAAACCTTTAAACTTCAGGAACCATTTCTTGTTCTGGCAACGCAGAACCCGATAGAAACTGAGGGTACTTACACTCTCTCAGAGGCTCAGGTTGACAGATTTCTGTTCAAAGTTGTGGTTAAATACCCGTCTTTTGAAGAAGAGCGCATGATTGTGCAGCGCATGGGGCTTGCAGAAAAAACCCATCAGGTAGAAATTGTCGAGCCGGTTATTGATGCTGCTGAGATTATCGAACTGCGTCAGCTTGCCCGTGAGGTCTATGTTGATGACAAAATCGTAGAATACGTTCTCAGAATCGTTGACGCTACAAGATATCCCGAAAAATATGGCCTGCAGCTCAAGAGTTATATCAGATTCGGCGCTTCACCGCGCGCTTCGATTTATTTGACCAGAGCCGCCAGAAGCCGGGCAATGGTTCTGGGGCGGGCCTACGTCAAACCTGACGATGTAAAAGCTGTAATGGCAGAGATATTGAGACATCGCATTATTCCTACTTATGAAGCGGAAGCCGATGAAGTCGATTCTGATGAAATCATCAGAAGAATAATGGAGGGGGTTGCGGTGCCCTGAGGCGCTGCTTAATCACTGATGCTGCCAAAAGAGCTTCTCAAAGAGGTCAGAAAAATAGAGATAAAAACCGGGCATCTGGTTGATTCTCTCTATTCCGGTGGTTACAGATCAGTTTTCAAGGGTCGTGGCATTGAATTCGCCGGCATTCGCGAATATTACCGTGGTGATGAATTTCGTTCAATCGACTGGAAAGTGTCGGCGCGCACTGGCAGTCTGCATGTTCGTGAGCACATTGAAGAACGCGAACTGCAGGTCGTGATTGCGCTCGATCTTTCGGCTTCGATGGCTTTTGGCACGGGTAGCCGCGAAAAACGTGAAAGTGCCGTTGAGTTCGCTGCTGCGATGAGTCTGGCTGCAGAACGCAACAACGACCGCGCCGGCGTTTGTCTGTTTACCGACCGTGTCGAAAAGTTTATTCACCCGGCTAAGGGGCGTACGCACGTTTTGCGGCTTATCCGCGAACTGTTGTATTTTATTCCTGAACACCGAAAAACCAATCTGAAGGCGCCTCTTGATTATTTAAATTCTACTCTGAGTCGTCGGTCGGTGGTTTTTCTTGTGACAGACGCGTTGCGCATCGGCCAGATTGGTCGTGAATTGAGAGTTGCCGCAGCACGGCACGATTTAATTCTCGTAATGATAAGAGATCCGCACGAAAAATTTCTGCCAGATGTTGGTCTTGTCGAGTTTGAAGACCCAGAAACCGGTGAAGAAGCGATTTTTGACACATCAGACCGAGATGCCGTAAAAAAGTTGCTCGATATGCAGGAGCAGCAGGATGAGATTTTTGTTAAAACATGCAGAAATTTTGGCATAGATCTGATAAGACTCACCGCGGGAGAATCAGTAGTAAAACCAGTCTGCGCGCTTTTTTCAGAAAGAGAAAAACGTATTGCAGCCAATCAATAAGCCGAGGTAAACATGAACAGTCTTAGAGGAATTACAAAAAAAATCGATGCGATGCTGGTGATGGTCATTGCCGGACTGATTCTTTCGTTGGCCCTTTCCTATAATTATTACCAGACGCGAAGAACCACCGTCATCGAGAATGAAAGTTACGCTGCCAGTCTGCTTGCGCATGGCTTGCCCGCTGAGGCTGCCGTTATTATCGAAGAAAATATCAGAAAACAGCCGGTTTCTGATCGCAGTCTCAAACTGAGAAAAGTGCTCTCTGAGCTCTATATGAATGAGCTCAATAATTTTGAAAAGGCTCTGGCAGAGCTTGTTTATATCAGAAATTACGCCCCCGATGCCGCGGTTGCCAGTGGAACAGAACAACAGATACGCTACTGTCTTAACCGTCTTGGGCGTGTTTACGATGTTGAGCGTCGACGCATGCTTGAGGGCGGCGAAAACCCGGTCGAAAATAACGTGGCTTCGGATACTGTCGTCAGATTCGGCAATCGCCATGCGATAGGGCTTGAAGAGCTTCGTCAGCGAGTTTCTGGCATGAATCTACCGCCCGAAAAGCTTACCAGAGAAACTATTGATGGCGTCATCAGCGGAATGACACAGGAAATGCTGCTTGCAAGAGCGGCTGAACGTGAAGACATCAAGCATGATGCCGAATTTATCGAGCGGGTGCGCCAGTTTGAAAAAAGTCTGGCCATTACCAATTACCTGCGAAAATTTGTTTTTAAAGATACCGGTCTTAACGAAGAAAAGCAGCGTCAGTTGCTCGCAGACGAAATAAACCGCCTGGCGCAGAAAGAAGCGATGCAGATTAACCGTGAAGTAATCGCCGCGGCATTTAAAACGGCTTCTGACAGTGTAGATGCCGATAAGGCTGTTGAGAGCGGGGAATAACGCGAACAATGCTGAACAGTCCCAAAAAATACGACAGAGAAAGCCTTTTTGCTGCAGCTTCTGTGGCAACGGCTTCTTTGCCCACACTGCCACCCGGCGAAGAAATTTATGACATAATGCCGCCGCAGGGGCTCCAATACCCATGGTGGGAACTGGTTGTGCAAACTTTGCTTGTGGTGGCCATCTTTTATCTTCTCTGGCTTTTTTATTGCTGGTTAACCATGCCGGTTGTTCGTGAGCGAAAACCCGTTGTGCAAAGTCCTAAAAAACAGGCTCAGCGCGCCATTGCAAGACTTAAACTTTCGCCTGTCTGGCAGCAGCGCCAGCTTAAAGAAATATGTGAAATTTTTGCTTCGATTCTCAAGACCTATGCGCGGGAAGGCTTCGGTATCGGCATTGGTGCAGCTGCTACTACCGATGAATTTATGGCAGGCCTGCGGGGCAGAGTCATGAAGGAAGTTGTCTCTGAAGCCGGTGAATTACTGATGATTTGTGACCAGATAAAATACTGCGGTCTGGAGCGGCACGAAAAGACGCCGGAAGATTTGCTCAAGATGCTTGAAAAGCTGATTGTTAAAGAGGAGTGGCAAAAGTGAAGTGGAACAGCCCTGAATTTATGCTGCTATTTGCCCTGATACCTCTGGTGGCATGGTATAAGCTGTATATAAACCGGTCTGCCAAAAAAGGCGGTATCAGATTTTCTCTGGCTTTTCTTTCTGATAGCGTTAAAAAGAGTCTGCGTGTAAAGTTTTTGTTTGTGCCTGATCTGTTGCGTCTGGTTGCCTTGATTTTGCTGGTATTCTCTCTTATGCAGCCTCAATATGGTTTTGAGCACGAAAATGTAACCCGGCAGGGTATAGATATAATGATTGCGCTTGACGTTTCTGGCAGTATGGCCGCCGAAGATTTTAAGCCAAATCGCATTAAGGCTGCCCAGAAGATCACCGAAAATTTTATCACCGGCATCACTGAACATCGCGTTGGCCTGGTAGTTTTTGCCGGTTTAGCTTTAACTCAGTGCCCGCTGACAATAGACTACGGGGTGGTTACAGAACTTTTGCGCCAAACATCTCTGCAGATGCTCAAATATGACGGCACCGCAATTGGTGATGCCATTATCAACGCAGTTTACAAGTTCGCGCCCGACAAAAAAGAAAAGCGCGACAAGGTCGTG
>SABV01000195.1 GCA_009928855.1 Erysipelotrichia bacterium
ATCGATCTGTGGATATAAAATATCAGGATCGTGAACGAAACCATGAAATACCACCCTGCCACGCAAGGGCGAAGAATCGCAGAAACTTTCGAGATTTGCCTTTTCAGGGCCATCGCCAAGAATATCTATCTGCGAGATATTGAGTTCGTTCAGATGGCGTGCGATTGCTTCCAGCGCCCACCTATGACCTTTATTAGCATGCAGTTTAGCGGTAATCGCGATTCGCAAAGGGCGGGCCGGAAATGTTCTGCTGGCCAAAGCATTTTTTTCGATGCAGTTGCTGATTACCCTGATATTGTCACAATGCAATTTCTGCGTAAAAAGATGATTTTTAACGGCATGTGAAACCGCTATAAGATAGTCGCTGAACTGATAATAAATTTTCTGGTTAAGGCCGTGAATATGCGAGAACGTGGTTATACCCGTAATCTTACCAACAATGCCGACCATTAGACTTGCCCGGTTAAGATGTGAACTGATCAGTTGAGGACGCCAGCAGATAAGATCTCTAATCAGTTTTGCGAAAAAAAACAGGCCGCCAGCCGTCATTGGCACCCTTGAGCAGGAAATTCCGGCTCTGTCTATCTCGTCAGCCAAAGGTGATCCTGCGCAGGTTGCAGTTACTTTCCAGCCACGATGCAGAAGATTTCGCATCAATCCAAGTGCCAGGCGCTCGCCACCGCCGAGTTCAGAAGAAGAAACAACAAAGTGCACATGTCGTCTACAGACAAGCAGATCAGAAAAAATTTTAAGATGTTTTTCGATACCAATCTGCCTATTGAAAGAACTTTCGACACGTTCGCGCCCCAACAAGCCGGCCTGCCGGCAAAAACCGGGGTTATTTATCATCTGCTCAAGGCGCAAGGCCAGTTCACCCACGTTATCCCCATCAAAAAGCAAACCGGTCTCACCGTGCTTTATCAGCTCAGGAATTCCACCCACCCGTGCGCCGACTATCGGCAAAGCACGCTCCATTGCTTCGCACACATGTATGCCAAATGCTTCCTGACGTGATGCCGCAACAAAAATATCGAGATCATCAAGAAAAACGCGCTGATCAGAGACTTCTCCCGTAAACCTGCAATCTGCAGAAATACCCAGTTTATCTGCCAGAGCCTGCAGTTCAGCGTGATGACGCCCTTCGCCGCCGATTACAAGAGCAAATGGCACACCCTTCTTTTTTAAGACACCGCACGCAGAAATAAGCCGGTCAATACCCTTAACAGGGTGCAAACGCGACAAAGTGCCAATTCTAACAACAGATGATTTGCTTTCTGGCTGTTGGAGGGGCTTTATATTGACTCCCGGGTAGATCACGCTGCATTCGTTGCGACTCAATTTGCGGATATTGGCAACATACCAATCTTGCAGATAACGGCTCGGAAAGACCAGATGATCTGAAAATCGCCTCAATAACTTTTCCACACGGTGAAAAGAATTGGTCTCATATCCATGAATCGATGTCACAAGCCTTACAGACATGAACAGCTTACATACGAGTCTGGCCCAGAAAGTGGCTCTAAAAAGGTGTGAATGCACAATATCGGGCTTAAATTTTTTAATCAGGGCGACCAGTTGAAAAAAAGCAGGCAGATCAAGCAGTCGTTCGCTCAGCAGATGAACGGTGAAGCCCTCCTGACGAAGAATCTTACCAATCGAACCATCGCGAAAACAGACAATCTCGATCTGGTGCCCATCGTTTTTGGCACGCCGCGCCAGGTCAAGCACCACAAACTGGGCGCCGCCCATCGTCAAGGCATTTATTATCTGCAGAATTCGCATTTTCTTTTTCAGGGAATCTTTTCGGGAATATTCTGGTATTCTGTCGCGTCACAGGCGGGCAAAGCTGTTTTTTTAAGAATAGTTCGAGTAATCAACCAGGCCAGAAAAGCCCCGGTTAACCAGCCAACCAGCACATCCAGCGGAAAATGAACTCCACAATAGACGCGTGAATAGCCAACAAAAAATGCAAGAAACAGCAATGGCAAACCGGCTTTAAAACCACAAACAAGTATGGTAGCCACGGCAAAAGCAGCGGTATTTGCAGAATGATTTGAAGGAAAAGACTTACTGGTTTTATTTGGCAGCAGCAGGCGGCAGGTAAAAGATTCAGTCTGCTGCATTGAACAGGGTCTTGCCCGCCCTACAAGTTTTTTTAAAACTCTTGCGCAAAAAAGATCTGTAAAACCAACAGAAACAACCAGCGCCAGCGCCAGCACGCGCAAGCGTCTTCCACCCTTGCAGATCATCAGAAACCATGCCAGCAGAACGAATGGCAACCAGGTTTTAGCATCAGTAATGAATGGCATGAACCAGTCGAAAAAACCGTTGACGAAAATACCGTTTAGAAACATGAACAGGCGCTGATCGAAAGCCACTAAGGTATCAAGCATCAGTTTTCTGTATAAATTGTTTCGAGGTTATCAAATTTGGCAAAGTTAGAATTGAACGCGAGTTCAAGACTGCCAACCGGGCCATTACGCTGTTTTGCGATGATTACCTCACCTTTGCCCTTACTTTCTTCTTTTTGCGGGTTATAGTAAAAATCACGATAAAGAAACATGACAACGTCGGCATCCTGCTCGATAGCGCCAGATTCTCGCAGGTCAGAGAGAATCGGGCGTTTGTCGGTTCGCGATTCAACGGCACGCGAAAGCTGCGAGAGGCAGATAACCGGCACATTAAGCTCTCTGGCCAGCCCCTTGAGGCTTCGCGAAATTGCCGAGACTTCCTGCTGACGGCTTTCGGGCTTTTCGTTGCCAGACCATGAAATAAGCTGCAGATAATCGATTATAATCATGCCTATTTTGTCTTGAGCGTAAGCACGCCTGGCTTTGCTGCGAATCTCAAGCAAACTGGCATTAGCGGTATCATCAATCAGAATCGGCGTATCAGCCAGAATTCCGGCGGTTATCGAAAGTTTTGTCCAGTCTTCGTCGCCGAGATAACCACGTCTGACCTTTTGACCGTCTATACGCGCTTCAGAGCAGAGCAACCTGGTGACGAGCTGCGTATGGGACATTTCGAGAGAAAAAAGCATGACCGGCTGCTGCGTATTATAGGCGGCATATTGGGCAATATTGAGACAAAATGCGGTTTTGCCCATTGAGGGGCGTGCCGCAATGATTATCAGGTCGGATTTCTGAAAACCGGCGGTGTATTCATCGAGTTTGGTAAAACCGCTTGGAATACCTGTCACCGCTTGTTTGTTTTCGTAAAGGCTTTCGAGATAGTTAAAAGTAGGCTTAACAAGATCTTTTACGCGCAGATATGGGCGCGTTACCTTGAATTGGCTGAGTTGCAGCACTTTTTGTTCTGCCTGATCAATCAGTAACTCGGCCTGGGCCTGGGGATCGTAAGCATTGGTAGAAATTTCGCCGGAGAGCAGTATCAGACGGCGCAGCATCGACTTCTCTTTGACTATGCGTGCGTAATGTTCGGCATTGCGTGAGGTTGGCACCACATTGAGCAGCTGGGAAAGGTAACTCACGCCACCAATCTCTGCAATGCGATCTTTACTGCGAAGCTCCTCCTGGAGAGTGATCAGATCGCAGGGGCGCTGTGCGTTATAGAGGTCTACCAGCGCCTGAAATATGTGACGGTGCGAGGACTGATAAAAATCTACAGCCTCAACGATCTCCATTGCCACAATCACGGCATCTTCACTGAGCATCATCGAACCGAGAACACTCTGTTCGGCTTCGAGACTATGCGGCGGAACCTTATAAAATACGTCTGACATTCTACCACCTTAAATACAAAAGGTAGTGAACGGCTAAAAGCCGCTCACTACCTTGTTAATGAATCAGTTATTCTTTCTTTTCTTCAGCAACGATGACCACTTTCATGTGGGCCTTAACATCGCCGGTAAAGCGAATAGTGACTTCATGTTCGCCGATTTCTTTGATGTGATCAGCAACAACAAGTTTCTTGTCGATGCTGACCTTGGCGAGCTTGTTGATTTCTTCAGCCAGTTCTGCGCTGGTAACTGAGCCAAACAGGCGACCCTTGTCACCAGATTTTCTGGTGAGCTTGAGAACCAGTCCTTCGATTTTGCCGGCCATATCAAGATAAGCCTGTTTTTCGCGCTGAGCCTGTTTTTCCCATGAGGTTTTCATGAGATCCAGATGTTTTTTAGCGCCTTCGGTTGCGGGGATAGCAAAGTTTCTCGGGAAAAGGTAGTTGCGAGCAAAACCTTCAGCTACGGTCTTGAATTCGCCTTTTCTACCAACCCGGGGAACGGTATTGATCATGAGAACTTCCATTATCTTCCTCCTAGGTGATTGATTATCAATGGTTCAGAATTCATCATCGGTGTCATCCGATGAAAACAGCGCGGGTTTTGGAGTTCTGAAGTCAGCCCAGACATCGATGATGCCGAACCAGACAACAGCCTGGGTAAAAACCAGCGCGAGACACGACAGGCCCATTCTTGCGAAAGAACCTATCTTATATTTGTCAAACATGAAGAACAGCAGAGAAAAGCCGGCCACATAATAAACGATACTGCTTATTGCCAAGAGATTGGCGCCAACAGAAATCGTAAATTCACGGGCAGGCCAGCCTTCGGTATTGCCAAGCACGTAATATCCAATCCAGCCGGCCATATAAAGCCAGATTATGTTCCAGTCGAAGCGCCATTCAGCAAATGGTGGGAAAGACTTGATTTCATAACCGAGCTTCGGAGCCAGGCGCATCGCACCCGCATAGAAAATACCAAAAGTCAGCACATGCCACACAAACAGAAAAGTAGCCGGAATCAGCAAAGTCGTGTAATCGAACACTTCACGAAGGTTTTCGCGAGCCGTATCAATTGCTTCCTGGCTTTCCTGACCCTTTTCTTGAATTTTGTCGAGCTGCTGTTCAACTATGGCGATCTGTTTTGCAAACTGCTCTCGAACCGGCAGCAAACCCTGACCATTAGAAGCAACACTGTTCATAACGGCCCACAGGCCGGTAGAAAACAGAGTTGCCGACAGAAGAGCCAGACACACTGCCTTTAAAGGTGCAAGGCCAATTTTTACAGCGGCATGAAGAAACAACGCCGGCATAAAAATCAGTGGCACCAGCATCAATGCCGTCGATGGTGTCGCGATCAGACTCGAGAGTGTCACGGTCAGAGCCGAATACAGCAAAAACCAGAGACCACCCCATGCGAGAATAATCACGAAAGCAGGCAAACCGGCAACAGAGAGCACCAACGCGCCAACAAGGGGTAACTTAGTGGCTGCAAACAACCCCGCCATGGTTATAAGAACCATGACGGCCAGCCCCAGCGTTCTTGTGGCGGTCGAGTTTGTCATTCAGTTATCAAACGTTTGAGAATGGCAGCAGAGCCATATTGCGTGCGCGCTTGATAGCAGTGGTGAGATGCTTCTGATGCGCAGTGCATGTGCCGGTTGATCTGCGGCTGGTGATTTTGCCGCGATCGTTGATATATCTTCTCAGGCGAGAGATATCTTTGTAGTCGATGAAAGAAACTTTATCTTTGCAGAAATGACAGACTTTTCTGTGTCTGTGTCTTTTAAATTCAGCCATTTTATTCCTCCGATATTGATTGGTAAATGCGGGTTAAAGTTCCGTGATCAGAACGGAACAGCGTCGTCGTCATTGCCGTCAGCCATGGAAGGACCGTAATCAGCGGCAAAGCCCGGATCGCCGGCGTCTTCCTGGGTGTCGCGACCACTGCCGAGAAATTGCACATTATCGGCAACTATCTCAGTAACAGTACGCTTTTGGCCATCCTGGGTCTCGTAACTGCGGTTCTGCAGACGACCTTCGACGAGCACCGGGCGGCCCTTGGTCAGGTATTTTGCGCAATTTTCGCCAGTCTTACCCCAGACGATGATGTTAAAGAAACTTGTTTCTTTTTTAAATTCACCGTCATTGCCTTTATAGCTGCGATTCACGGCAAGACTGAAATTGGCAACAGATGTGCCCTGCGCAGTATGCCTGAGTTCGGGATCTCTGGTGAGATTACCGAGCAAAAATACCTTGTTGAGATTTCCAGCCATGGTAAATTACTGACCGCGAACGGTAGTCATGAAGCGAAGAATTGTCTGATTGATCAGATAAGTTCTTTCGAGTTCTTTGAGAGCTTCAGCGCTGGCCTGAAAATTAACGAGAACATAATTGCCTTCGTTGTGCTTTTCAACCAGGTAAGCAAGGGGGCGACGACCCCATTTGTCGATCTTTTCGATCTGGCCGCCGTTTTTTGTAATAGCGGTTTCGACCTTGCCAATGAGGGCATCAAGAGCTTCTGTTTCGATGCCGGGTTCAGTAAAGAACAAAGTTTCGTAAGGTTTCACTAAGAAAACCTCCCTTCGGATAAATTTCAGCCTCTGTCACTTTAAGGACAGAAGCAGGGATGTACCCCGCAGTATATCACCCGTTCGAGCCAAAATCAACACAAATTTGCAATCAGCTCAGGGTGTGTTCGGCAGGGTCAGCAGAGTGATTTTTAATTTTTCTTTGCCGGTTTGCTGGGTTTCAAAAATGACCTGACGGCGAAGAGATGAAAATTCGGCATAATTCGAAGTAACAGGCTCACCAGCAGAATACGGCACAGTCTCGACAAGAATCAATCTGTCATAAGCTTTTATTCTAAGCATCTCAAGGAAACGTGCCGCGTTTTTCTGCGCATATTCGTGTGTTACAGCGCTGTATTTTAGCGGTACATACATGTTGGGGCGCTCACAAACAACTATACTCTCTTCTCCGGCAGCGATCTTCTGCAACTGCTCGCGCACCCACTTACATTCACGAAAAAGA
>SABV01000668.1 GCA_009928855.1 Erysipelotrichia bacterium
TCAAACAAGGCGTGAACGCAAGATGTCGTGCAGATGTAAAAAGCCTATAACTTTGCCCGATTCGGCAACCGGCAGAGACGTTATAGATTTGTCTTCCATAGTTTTAAGTGCTTCCATGGCAAGTCTGTCAGGGGTCGTGTGTTTTGGGTTTGCCGTCATTATTTTGTTTAAGGGAATAGACAATTCGGCGTTTTCTGCCTTTTCAAAGTATCTTCTCAGATCGCCGTCAGTGAATATGCCCAATAAATCGTTTTCTTCGTTGCAGACAATGAGTGCGCCGAATCCGAATTGCGACATTTTAACCACCGCGTCTTTTAAAATCATGTCCGGCGATGCTTTTGGGATATCGGTTCCTGAGTGCATCAAATCTTTAACAGACACGAATTTACGTCCAAGGCTGCCCGACGGATGAAACCTTGCAAAATCTCTTTGAGAAAAACTTCGGGCTTCTATAAGCGCTCCGGCAATCGCGTCGCCGAGTGCAAGCGCAACAGTTGTTGAGCTTGTCGGAGCAAGGTTAAGGGGGCATGCTTCCCGGGGAACATGTGCATTGATGACTAAGTCAGCCATTCTTGCCAACGAAGAGTTTGTTTCCCCAACCATCGCAACAATTGCAGTGCCTATTCTTCTTAAAAAAGGCACCAGCTTTACTATTTCTTCTGTTTCACCTGAATTTGAAAGAAGCAGCATTACATCGTTGTCTCTTATCATTCCCAGGTCGCCGTGAAGAGCTTCTCCCGGGTGTAAAAAGAATGACGGCGTGCCTGTGCTTGAAAGAGTTGCCGATATTTTGTGCCCTATTAGGCCTGATTTACCCATTCCGCAAACTACAAGTCTGCCTTGGCTGTTTAATATTAAATCAATTGCTTTCGAGAAATTTTCATCTAGGTTTTTGGAAGCCGTTTCTATGGCTTCTGCTTCGTAACGCAAAATACGTTTTGCAGATTCAAGCATGTTTTTCATGAGCGCTCCGTGTTAAGATTCTTTTTCTACGCGCCATTCCCCTAACAGTCTTTCGCTCGGCTGAGCGCGGTGCGGCACAAGCGTAAACACTGCTTCAAGCAGTATAGGGTCATCTGAATGATGAGTTTTTAAAAGAGTTTTGACTTCAATTTCTTCGAATAATTTGGCCCCCGGGTCAGTTGAAGAAAAGTATTCTGCCGTGATATAACCCATTCCGGCGGTGTTTATAAGCACTTCATTTTCTGTGCTGTTAACGGTCAGAGACTGGGTTTTTTCCTTGAATTCACGGCTTGAATAAGAAGTTGGCGGTGCAATTCT
>SABV01000669.1 GCA_009928855.1 Erysipelotrichia bacterium
CGAGCGTACTGCACACGAGCAGATCCTGTACCGCCTTCGCCTCGCGCAGTCACGGTTAAGCGGGATCCAGTCCAGGGCGGCAAAAGCGGACGTTAAAAAAGAACTTCTGCCAGATTTTGCCGGATGGATTGACGGCACGATTGAAGGCGACAGCGGTCGCCAGGACGAAGTGATCACCACCCCATATACTTTCTTCGCCACCGCCGGCTCGATTGCCCGTGTCGGGGCGCGTGCCGTTTTTGTCGATATCGAACCAGATACTTTCCTGATGAATATCGAGCAGGTCGAAAAGAAGATCAGCCTTAAAACCAAAGCGATCATGCCGGTCCATCTCTTTGGTCAGTGTGTCGACATGGAACCACTTCTGGCTCTGGCAAAAAAATACAATCTCAAAGTCATCGAAGACGCTGCTCAGGCAATCGGCTCCGGTTATAAAGGTAAAAATGCCGGCACCATGGGCGATATAGGTTGTTTCAGCTTTTTCCCAAGTAAAAATCTTGGTTGTTTCGGTGATGGCGGCCTGGTTTCAACCAATTCTGAAACCCTCAATGAAAGATTGAAAGGCTTGCGGGTGCATGGCGGTCAGATTCAGTATCATCACAACGAGGTCGGCTTGAATGCCAGACTTGACGCTCTTCAGGCAGCGGTTGTTTCGGTGAAACTGCCATATCTTAAATCCTGGACCGAAGGCCGCCGCCGGCATGCCGCTATCTATAACGAACTGTTCGCCGGGAATCCGAATGTGGTTACATCCGTAGAAAAAACTGATCGATATCACATTTATAACCAGTATGTCATTCGTGTAAAAAACCGCGATGCTTTGAAAGCTCATCTGACCGAAAAAGAAATCGGCTGCGCCGTTTATTACCCGCTTTCGTTGCATCAGCAGAAGTGTTTTGCCAATCTCGGTTATACCGAAGGCAGTTTCCCTGAATCTGAAAAAGCCGCGAAAGAAACTCTGGCTTTGCCGGTTTATCCCGAAATGAGCGAAGAACAGCTTAAATTTGTTGCTGCTGCTGTCAATGAATTCACCTGCAAAAAGGGCTGAATGCTGTCATTAAACGATAATAAAAAACCACGGGTGATCCCGTGGTTTTTTATTATCGTTCGAAATCGATGCAGGTCAGTCGCACTCTGTGTTCATTGCAGAACTGCTGGTGCAGTTTGTTGCGCTGTTGTGGTGATGATGCTCTCTTAAGATTTTCACAGAATCTGGTTATTGTTTCCATTGGCACGGCGGTCAGAGTTCGATAAGAATACAGTCTGCCATCATTGCCTCT
>SABV01000670.1 GCA_009928855.1 Erysipelotrichia bacterium
CGGGAATGCCCGCCAATAGCAGTTACATAATTTTCCAATTGTCTGATGCGACGTTTGGTCATGCCCTTAACCCCTAAAAGCTCGTTAAGATCCTTAATTTCTCCGCGTTCTTTGATAAAATCAAACACACGTTCAGAAAGGGCCGGAGTCATGCCGGGTAAAGATTTTATGCTTTTCAGATCGGTGCGGTTGAGGTTGAGCTTTGAGGCATTTTCATAAGTAATCGGAGCATCACCCTTCGACAATACAGTCTGATCGGTCAATGCCGCCACATGATCAATCTGCATCATTATCTGCTGATTTTTCTGCCTGATTGTGCCAACTTTGCTGACAAGCAGCAGCAAGCCAAGCCCCAGCAAAGAAACCAGAGCGATAAAAGCAATTTTTTCAAGCCTGGTAAGAACCATGCGATTTACTATTCCTTAACGAAAACTTTTGTATTGAGCAGGTTCCGCAGCTGATCCACCTGAATTGCGCCACTTTCAGAAGTCACATAAACAGGCTGAGACCATTGCCTGAACCTGGGCAGATAGCTGCGATTTCTTGAGCTGATGGTAGCCGCCAGATGAAAATTTTCCATAAGCCATGATGACGGAAAACGAAAACTGATAGCAACACCGGGAGGGTTAGCGGCTTTTACAAATTTTTCGAATGCATCAAAGGGGTAAGGGAGATCTGCCAGAAAGATAAAATCGGGCTTAAAATCGACCAGTTCATGTAGCTGATGCGAATTACCAGACAAATACAGATAATTACGTTTTTGAGAACTTATTTTAAGAATCAGACCATCGTAATACTGCTGAAACAGTCCATCTTTTTTCGACGGACACAGCACTTCAATGGTGGCTCCGGCATCCTCGATCTTATCTCCGGCCTCAATTCGTTGAACAGGAATCTTATGTTTGTAAACATCCTGAATAAGCTGGTTGTAAGATTCAAATGCGAGCTCCCAATAGTATGCAGGGGGAATCCCTGCGTTCATACCGCCTTTGAGCTTTTTTTCCATTTTGAGGTCGCCCAGCGAAAAGGTTCTGACATAATCTTCAAAAGTGATCTTTCGGCCATCCTGAGGCAGAGGAAAAGGCACATAGATCTTGTTGACCCGGTAGTTGGCCATAACCGAAGACAGCCCTGAAATTCTTTCAGGCAGGGCAGAACTCAATATCACCGCGCTGATTTCCCGGGCCTGTTTGCCCGAAAGAGCTGGCTGCACAACACGTTCGCCGCGATCAACCGCGCCAAGAGTATCATTGAGACCTGAATCAATGAGCGTAAAA
>SABV01000671.1 GCA_009928855.1 Erysipelotrichia bacterium
AATATAGAATTCTTTTCGAAAAAACCGGCCGGTTTTCGTAAAATCGAGCGTAATTGCGAAATGCTGCCTTTGGCAGCGAAAAATGCAAATTTTGCAGCAAACAAGGCCGTAGATTTGGTTGACTTTTGCATGGTTGGTATATACTATTTGATTTGGACTATACCAACTCTGGCGGTGCAATTTGAGTTTTCGACTGAATATTGATAGTGCTTCTGAAGCGCCGATTTATCGGCAAATAAGCGAGCAGATTGCCGGTTTGATTAAAAACGGCAGACTTGTTGAGGGTGAGCATCTGCCCCCTGAGCGCGAGCTTGCGTTGCGGCTCAGGGTGGCTCGTGGCACTGTGAAAAAAGCTTACGAGGCTCTTGTTCACCAGGGGTGTGTTGTTGCTGCTCGTGGCAGGGGCAGTGTTGTTGCTGCTTGTGAGTTTCCAGATTCTGCGGGTCGTCTTGAGCGAGCCGAACAGAAAATTTTTGAAACGATAACTGCTCTTGAAGATCTTAAATTTTCTCATCGCGAAATAACCGGTCTTTTTTCTTCGATTCTGGCGCGGCGCGAGGAAGAGATTGCCGGTTTCGCAATTGCTGCGGTCGACTGCAACCCTGAAGCTCTTGGTATATACCAAAAACAGCTGGCGATGTTGACGCGAATGTCGACTGCGCGGATTTTACTCTCTGATTTGCGCGAAGCGTCTTCTGCTGATGTGGTTCTGGCTCCGTTTGATTTGATTCTGACTACCGCAAATCATTTCGAAGAACTGCAAAAGCTGGCTCCGGTTGTTGCTCACAAGATTGTGCAAGTAATAGTTGCACCGACGCAGGCGACTTTAATTGATCTGGCCCGCCTCGAAAAAACTAACGTTGTCGGGGTCGTCTACCAGAGCGGCCGTTTTTTAGAAATAATTATGGGCTGGTTGAAGAAGTCTGGTTTTCATGCGCAGATACAGGGCTTTGATGTTGTGCGTGGTTCGAGCGAAAAACTTGGCGAATTTGTTGCTGACAAGAATGTTCTCATTTTGCCGCCCGGGTATGCGGCACAATTGCCGTCTGATTACCTTGGCCTGATAAATCGTTTCAGGCTTGATGGTGGTCAGTTGATTGATTTTGATTACCAGATAGAACGCGGTTCATTGTTGTATCTCGAAGAGTTAATAAAAAGTTCATTAAATAAACCAGGAAAATAATTATGGCACCGGTAAACATTGTGTTAGGCGTAATTGGCTTCGATTGTCATTCTGTTGGCAATAAAATTCTTGATGCTTATTTTACAGAAGC
>SABV01000196.1 GCA_009928855.1 Erysipelotrichia bacterium
CACTGTTCGATCAGCTTCAGTTCCCGAAATACCCTTGCAATTACCGGGTTACGAATCTTGGAGACACCACTCTTCATGTCTTCGATGGTCATACCTGGCATCAGGATACCCGGATTCTCGACTTCGATACGGTCATCAAAGAAAGCCACCCGCACCGGTGCGCCACGCTGTGAATAATCAGAGTGAACCAGTGCATTTATAACGACTTCGCGCAGTATATCGATGGGAATACTCCAGACATCCTTGCGCTGAATCTCAGAAAAGTCGGCACCGCGCATGGCATGTTTCTTAAGAAACAGCATGATGCTCTCGACAGACTCAGGTAGCGACTCCTCAAGTTCTATATGATCAAAAATATCGCCCTTATCATTACCAATAAAGCGGCCACACTGCACCCCGGCTCAATAGTTCTTCAATGACCATTATTACACCCTGAGAACCGATATATTTAACAGCAGTCTACTTCGCTCAGCTTAGCAGAATTCCTCATACCAATCAAACGTTGCGGACGGCCAGACAAGTTCTTGCCATGCAGCTAAATAATGGTCGCGTTAGGAATGCGCCGGTTACCCGGCACCCCCCGCACAGATCCCAGCGTGCGGCACTACCGCACTGGGCTCTTTCTTTGGGTGTTTGACGTAAAACCAAGAAAATCAAAGGTTTCAGGTTTTCTTTCTCCGCGCTTTCTGCGGTTTGAGATCGCAAACCGGCCAAATTCAATCAGTCTGGTTTTCTCCGGGTGGAGTAAAAGGCCAAACTTACCCAATCTTTCACGCAAAGCCGCGAGACATTTCTCTGCCTCATGCTTATGCTGGAACCCAAGAACAGTGTCATCAGCATATCTTACGACGACGACATCCCCCGACAGACATTTACTTCTGAAGGCATGTATCCATTGACCGTCCTCAGACACACCCGCTTTTAACCATTTTCTGATTAAACGCAAAATCCTCGGGTCGGCAACTCGGTGCTCGACAAATTTCAGCATCCATTCGTGGTTGATGGTGTCAAAGAAACCTTGAATGTCTGCGTCGAGAACCCAATCTACTTTCTTTTGCTTCAGTCCTATCCAGACCGCATCTAAGGCATCATGTTGGCTCTTGCCTGCTCTGAACACATAAGGAAGCCCCACAAAATAAGAAACCCCGCTTTTGAGCGGGGTCTTGCACGATATACACCGTATAAATCTTTTGTCCAATAGCCAGGGTCGCTATCTAACAAGCCAACACTGATCACACTTTTAGATGATCACTAAAAAAACTAGTCTCTATTTTGTCTCCACGACAACCGGTTTTGCAACAATCGCGGCCGCCACAACTCTTTATTGATCTATATTTTATCATATCAGACCATAACCGGCCAGAAAAAACAGCAAACTAAACACCACCTGGTCGCGGGTTAAATTCCGCTGCGCACTACTGAACCCAATTAAAACGGAGGTTCTGTCAAACAACCATCAAACAAACTATTTTCCTGAAAAGCCTTCTCTGGAGTGACTTTTATTTGCTCCCAATTCAACAAAACAATCAAACTGTCAAACAACCGTCAAACAAACTTTATCTTAGAGGCCTGTATGTTTTGCATCTTGAATTGAACTGTATTAGATTGAAAATATGATATCGAGCAGCGAGAAAATACTGCAGCTGATCAAGCAGGGCGAAGGCCTGGAACTGGAATTCAAAGAAGCCAGAACCAGGCTGAACCGTGATGTCTTCGAAACCGCCTGCGCATTCATGAACCGGATCGGCGGCACAATACTGGTCGGTGTCAGCGATAAAGGCGAAATCAAAGGCATTGACCCGCAGCATGCTGCCCAGATGAAAAAAGATTTCATTACGGCGATCAACAACCCGCAAAAAATCAGCCCGCCGGCCTATCTTTCAGTCGATGAAATAATGCTCGAAGACAAGCTGATTCTGCGCGTATACGTGCCGGAAAGCTCACAGGTTCATCGCTGTAATGGCCGTATTTATGACCGCAACGAAGACAGTGACCTCGATATCACCGACCACACTAACCGGGTAGCGACGCTTTATCAGCGCAAGCAGGCGATATTCAGCGAGAACAAGGTTTACCCCTTTGCCGGGCTCAAAGATCTTCGCGCCGACCTGATCGAGAAGTGCCGAAAAATGGCTGGTCTCTGGATGCCCGGCCATCCCTGGCCGCAGATGAACGACCTGGAAATGCTGCAAAGCGCCCAGCTCTACCAGACCGACCACGAAACCGGCAAAAGCGGTGTGACTCTGGCCGGAATTCTGCTGCTCGGCCAGGATAATCTGATTCTTTCGGTTCTGCCATACCACAAAACTGATCTGATTCTGCGCCGCATCGACCTCGACCGCTATGATGATCGCGATATCGTTTCTACCAATCTTATCGACAGCTATGACCGCATTCTGGCTTTTGTCGGCAAGCATCTGTCAGACCCGTTTTATCTCGAAGGCACCAACCGCATGAGCCTTCGCGATACCATCTTCAGGGAAGTGGCCTCGAATATTCTGATTCACCGCGAATATCTGAATGCATTCCCGGCCAAACTGATCATCGAACGCGGCCAGGTTAAAACCGAAAACGCCAGCAAACCGCACGGTTTTGGCGTTCTTCAACCTGAGACTTTCACGCCTTTTCCCAAGAATCCGGTAATTGCCAAGTTCTTCAGGCAGATAGGTAGGGCCGATGAGCTTGGTTCCGGTATGCGCAAAATGATGCGCTATGGCAAAGCCTACGGCGGTGCTGACCCCGAACTGATCGAAGAGGACATCTTCAAAATCATAGTCAGATACCCAGACACAATGGCTTATCCAGAGCGCCCCGCCATAGTCAAAATCACCGGCCAGGCACAAGTTTCAACCAGGCCAGAATCAGGGGGGAGAGTCGAGGCACAAGTCGAGGCACAAGATAGAGCACAAGTCGAGGCACAAGTTGACATCGACATTCTGCGTGCCTGTGCTGACGGCCCAAAATCATCTGCTGAAATAGCTGGATTTCTTGGCCATAAGCAGCTCAGCGGCAACATACGCAAGGCACTGCCCAGACTTCGCGAGGCCGGCCTTATTGAATACACTATTCCCGACAAGCCAAAGAGCCGCCTGCAGAAATACCGCCTGACCGATAAAGGCCGCCAAAGAGGAGTCACATCATGAAACCAGCCGTAAGCACCGCAACTAAAACCGATTCTCTTTTCAGCAGCTTGTCGGATTTGCCTTTTCTATTTGTTGGCTCTGGATTTGCACGCAGATATCTGGGCTTGCCAGACTGGGCGGGGTTATTGAAGATTTTTGCAGAACAGGCTAAGCCTGGGAGCTCGCTTGTCTATGACAGTTATGTGCAAAAAGTAAAAGCTCTCAACAAAGGCTCCTTTTGTTTGCCAGCAGTGGCTTCTGCTGTAGAAGCCGATTTTAATGAGCGATGGTTTGCTGCTGATGAATTCAAGCAGCAACGTGAAAAGTTTGCCGATAGCGTCCATCGTGGCATATCTCCATTCAAGCTGTGCGTTGCGGATTATGTAACCAACCGGACTATCGAGACAAGCAACCACATGCTGCTCGATGAATTAGCATGCTTTTCTCGACTGGCCAAACGAAGTCTGGCTGGTGTTATTACTACAAACTATGACACGCTCATAGAAAAACATCTTGAAGAGTTCAAAGTTTTCATTGGCCAGGATGAGCTGGTTTTTTCAGCGATCCAGGGTGTAGCAGAAATTTATAAGATTCATGGAAGCTGCACAAAACCTGATTCTCTTGTTATCAACCAGGAAGATTATGAAGACTTTGATCGGCGGAATGCATATCTGGCAGCAAAATTATTGACGATTTTTGTTGAGCATCCCATTATTTTCATTGGCTATTCAATTACAGACAGCAATATAAGATCAATTCTGACTGCTATAATTGATTGTCTGCCATCATCAAAATTAGAACTGCTTAAAGACAGGATGATTTTTGTTGAGTGGAATGGCGGCGATTCCACACAGAACGATATTAACACCCATTCTATAGACTTTGGTAACGGCAAAACTTTGACGATGACGAGAGTCTTTATTGACCGGTTTATGCCAATATTCTCCGGTCTTCTTAAAATTAAAGCCCGCTACAACCTTTCATGGATGCGTAGATTAAAAAACGACATTTATGAACTGGTAAAAAATAACCAGCCAATAGACCGAGTTGGTCTGCTTAATTTTGAGGGGTCAGGCGAAAATGAGCCTCAATTCGTTGTTGGGGTTGGCACTTCACGAGGCGTCGAGTATAAAATGCCTGATGCCTCTGATGTTTATCGTGATATCGTCATGAACGATGCTGGCTTCGATGTGGCAAGACTGCTTGAAGACGCGCTGCCAAAGCTTTTCAAGATGCATTCCGGCAGCCTTCCGTTCTACAAATACTTGGCGGCTTACGGGAAACAGCCACCTGATTTTCTGCGAAGAGAGTTGGCAGAAAGTCTAGATCATTTCCGTTCCGACACTATACGGAATGAAAAGAGAAAATCGACCATAACCTGGCTTGATTTTGAAACCCTTTGTCAGGATAATAATTTTTCAAAAGCCTTAGACTGTTTCCCTTTATTGGATGACAGCAGCATTCAGATCAGCAAACTTGAATCAATTTTGAAACAGCTTTTTTCCGAAAACAAAGAAATCCTTGAATCATCCAAAACAGATAAGACGCTTAAAACGAAATTAAGACGGGTGATTAAGATGTTCGACTGGCTTAAATTTGGGCGCAAAGAAAAAGCCGCCTGAACGGCGGCCCAATTTTCCCTCATCCTTAACACCTTGGCCAGGAAGCATAACTTTGCGGTTACACCGGCCAGCCTCAGCACGGATGATACATTCTCTTATGCACCTGAGCCAGGAAGCACAACTTAACAGTCACACCGGCCAACCCAAGCACACTTTTAATATAACAGATTTTGCTCAAAAGGCAATCTTCTCAAAAAATGCTGAACTCAAGGGGGTGGCGGGTTGCTTTGTGCAGACTTTATGTCGGTAAGCTCCTTCAGTTGGGCCTTATGAATGTCAATTTCATGGACTTTGCCGAAAAAATCATACAAAAGAATACTGTTAGAGAGTATGTGAATTTTATGGAACGGGGTGGATTTACTGCAAATAGCTTTTGTATATCGGTCTCGCAGCATCTCAAATGCGGTTTTTTTATCTATAACAAAATCAACCGGAGTCGCATCTTCTACAATCAAATGATTCACTTGCTTCTGTTGAAAATGGCTTTTATTGAGTGTTGCTACCTTTTTGTTGATGGTCTGAATCATTGTTTCAGTCCATTCCTCCTCGGCTTCATTTCCCTTCCAGCCTCTACCCTTGAGCTTATCTCCCGGCTGAATAATTCCGACACCTGCTTGCTTATTAGACAGAGGCTTAAACGGAGAATATTGGCATAATTCAAGTAGGCAGCCTTCTGAATATTCCTTGCAGGCGATTTGATAGCAACCTATTGTGGCACAAGTGTGCTCCAGGCCGATGTCGAGTTTTCCATCGCAGCTTTTTATCACAAAATCGGGCGACTCTGTTTTTGATATGGTTATATTGTCGCCAATCAGGCCCAGCTTGAAGCAGCTAATCAGAAACGCATACAGGCAAAAAGCTTCGTGAACCTTGCTATCGTCAGAGACTGAGAACTCAAAGTTTATCAGCCTCTCCAATAAGGCAGGGAATTCTTCTTTCAGGGAAATTGTCACTTCATCTTTGTCATTTAACAGGCTGGCCAAAAGTCGATTGTTGTTATTCTTATTTGTTCTGGTTCTCATAAGTTCATAAAGCCCCATTCGCAGGGGCATTGTTGTCGACAACTGCAAGAATGACCTCCAGAAAAGGCGGTAAATGAATATTTGCAGACCAGGCACGTCTTTGGTGAGTTCCGACAAGTTCTATTTCACCTGTAAGATGCCACAGATTTTGATTCTCTTTTTGGTAGCACTGGTCTACCCGCTCAAAAAGCGGCCGGACTGTCCTGGCATGCAGAATCTTGTTACAGGCTTCCCGAAGCGAAAATGACTCTCCATCATTCAAAATGCCAACATAATCTCTACCGTAATCCATTTCTTCCATACATTTTCGGTATTCATCGCGTTTTTCGGAGTCATTCATCTGATCATCAAAAGTGCGAAACATTATTGCGAGTTGCAGGAGCTTTTCAGAGATGGTCGGAAAAACCAGCTGCTCATACAGGTTAATCAAAGAATCTGGCTGAGAATCTTCATCTTCTGGAGCACTTTCGATTATCGGCCGGCTGGCTTTAAACATGCATAAAAGTTCGAAACATAGCCGCCGGATTGTTTCGATGCTTAGATGATATCTCTGGTTTTCAGTATAGCAATAAGGGTTATCCATGCTTTTTCCTTCGAAGTCTCGCCAATGAAAAGATTAACCTAAGCAGCTGCTGAAGAAGTTGGACAATCTCTCAGCAAAAGCCGTGTTTCTCGCTACGATATCATTTTTGGCCCAATCATCGGCTTTGTAATGGCCGAGATCGATTGCGTCCTGAATCTTTGATTCAGAATATTTCTTTTTCTTGTTGCCGAAATAATTGTTTCCGGCCTGGATATTCAGGCGCTTTTCGAAGGCTACTTTATTGCCAAGTTTTTCAAGAAAGACCCTGGCATCGGCTTCAGTCCAGCCATTGTAATTTGCCGTCTGCCATTTATATGGAAAAATGTGCTCAATCTCGAAGTTCTTTGAGATCAGGCCTTTTTGCCCCGCATTTAGAT
>SABV01000672.1 GCA_009928855.1 Erysipelotrichia bacterium
AATAGCCTGATTCAGCGGCCTCTGGAATTACGACGGCCCTTATCTTTTTCGCGCCGAAACAAGATCGGGCTAAAAGAAAGAAACTGATCAGGGGCAACGACAGATTTTTCTTTAGCGTTTAGTTGCTCTTCGGTACGTAGTCGCTCATAGTAGGCAAAGCCATGAAGCGGCTCTACCGGTCTGAACACATGCTCAGAATCGTGCAATTTTGCCCGCAGCTCTGCAACCATGGTATTGAGACGGGCAGAGCAGGAAGGGCAAATAGCGCCGTTATCGATGGAACTGCCACAAATGCGGCACGGGTAGATGACATCTGAGCTTAAACGCCTGAAAGAACCATCTTCAACAAAACAGAGCAAACGCTTCTCAGAAATATTAAGAGCGCGGCTCAATTCACCGAGCGTGACACCCGATCTTTTTCTGGCGTAATCGGCAATTTTTGCAAGCTCAATCTGCGCCGCCTGCGAACATTCAGGGCAAGTGTTCACAGAAAGGCGCTGAAAGAGTCGCCCGCAATCGCGACAGTTACACAGAAATTTTGATAAGGCCACAAATAAACTCTTTAACAACTAAACTTTCAGGTCTTTCGCAAAGGTTAATGCAAAAACGGCAATATTTCAATAAGTGTTTTTACAACAACACCATCATCAAGTTAGAATTGGCTTTTATGCCTTTTGCTGTTAAACTTGGTGTAATCAAATCATCAGGAGAGAGCTCATGCCCAGACATAATAGATACAAACAATTGTGCGAAGCTTATGACAGAGGCGTAGAAGAGTGCAATCAATACCGTCGCGAATGCCACGAATTTGTCACCGAATTGCGCAGTTGCATCGTAGAGAGCTTAAACTGCCCGGATACAAAAATATTCATGTTTCCACCCAGCAACGGTTTTGTTTTTAACAGCCAGTCGCTGCAGGGTGATGCACTCGACACAGAATTCGGCGAAAATGGCAGTGCCGCAATTGGCTTTGCCATAAATGTAAACGGCAATGACCTTGAAGAAAAATTTTTCACTTTTGTGCTGATCTTTAAAAAGACCGGCTCAAAAATTATTTTCAATATTGATGACGATAAAGAATTCGTCAACGACAACGAGGGTATCAACGGGTTTTGTCACTATCTCTTCGAAGTAGCCCGCAAAAACCTGCTAGGCAGACTCGACAACTTTTTGCAGTCGCCGCTTGATGAAAACAAACCCATTGGTTTCAAGCTGCAGCACGAAACTTCTACCGACAAGCTCAATAAAAAACTCTGAATGGCTCTGGGGTGCC
>SABV01000673.1 GCA_009928855.1 Erysipelotrichia bacterium
ATGACTACCACCAACGGCACCGAATTGGCCGCAACCGCAAGTGCGGCAATGGCAAAGGCTGAAATTGAATCGGCTTACGTAATGGCAATGAAAAGACCACGAAACTGGATGAACGTTCGCGCACAGATTCTTGCAGCGTGTGAACGCCCTGTTTTTGCTGAGAAAGCAGAATACCAAAAGCCGATGGGTAAAGACAAAATCAGTGGGCCGTCTATTCGATTTGCCGAAACCGTCATTCAGGCGGCTGGGAACATCAAAACAAGCGCCACGGTGATTTATGATGATGAAAACATTCGCAAAGTGCATGTGCAGGTTATCGATCTAGAAAACAACATTAGCTACGGCAAAGAAATCACATTGCAGAAAACCGTAGAGCGCAAACAGCTTAAGCAAGGGCAAGAACCGTTGTCGACGCGCTTAAATAGCTATGGGCAAATGGTTTATATCGTGCCAGCGACCGAAGACGAATTGCTTGTAAAGCAGGCGGCACAGGAAAGTAAGATTATCAGAACTTGCGGGTTGAGAATGATACCGCAAGACATTGTCGAAGAAGCAATGGAAGTTGCACGTGCAACACGCAAAAAGAACATCGACCCGAAAGCTGAAACAAATAAAATTCTTGATGCTTTCAGCAAACTTGGCGTTAAGCCTTCTGATATTTCAAGTTATCTGAAAAAGCCAACAGAGCAGATTGTGGCCGCTGATATTGATGATTTGCGACAGATTTACACAGCGATTAAAGACGGCGACGCGCGATGGTCGGACTTCTTGGAAGATGCTGAAATCGTTGATGGTAGCGCGAAAGAAGATGCCAACGCTAAACTTGCGCGGCTGAAAAAAGAGGCCGACGCAAAAAAGCCGGTTGATAAGCCAGCCGATAAGGGAGTAGAACCAGCGCCAGTTATCCAAAGAATTTACAACTTGCGTAATGCTCTTGGAATGGGTGGAGATGCAAAAGACAAGGTATTTGCAGCAACCGTTAAAGCCATTGAACCGGCTATCGAGGGCAAAACGCTGAATGACATGACAGTCGAACAGCTTGAAAATATCGCCTCAATGCTCGCCGAAATGCTGGAAAAGAAAGGGAAATAAGCAATCGCGGGGCATTCTTCGGTTTGCCCCGTTTCTGTGCAAAAAATAAAGGAGTTTATATGAACAAGATTATTGTTACTGGTGCGCTCGGAAGAGATGCAGAACTTATAACCTTACCGAGTGATAAAAACGTGCTTGAATTCTCTATCGCTGTGAACAGTGGTTTCGGGAATAGCAAA
>SABV01000674.1 GCA_009928855.1 Erysipelotrichia bacterium
ATCGTTGTTGGAAAACAGTTTTTTTATTGATGTTTGAAAACACTCAAAGACAAGAAAGCTAAAACTCCCGTGTTTTGAGAACACTTTTTCAAAAATACAGCCAGGGAAGAAAATTTTTCCCAATAGAGAGGGTAGATATCCGAAAACCATTTTGGATTCCGTACAGGGCACGCCAGGTAGTTTAAAACCAGTTTTTAGACGGCAAGTTATTCTGGGTCACAACACCAAATGGAAATTTATGCAAGTCTAAGACCTGGCTGATGCAGGCAACCACCTATAAAGAGTCGGAACAGAGACCCCAAGGTTCCTGGCAATATCTTTTGGCAGAGCGCCAGCTTCAAAGAGTTTTTTGGCTGCTTCAATTTTGCTATCTGTCATGGAACGTTTCCTGCCACCAATTCTTCCTTTTTGGCGAGCTGCTGCCAGGCCGGCTTGCGTTCGTTCTATGATCAATTCCCGTTCCATTTGTGCGAGACTGGCCATAACATGAAAAAAGAAGCGCCCGGCCGGAGTTGATGTATCAATCTGCTCAGTCAGGCTTTGAAAATGAATGTTCTGACTCTCCAGGTTTGTTATCAGCTCTATCAATCCTTTCACGCCACGGCCTAATCGGTCCAGCTTCCATACAATCAAAGTATCTTCGGCACGAAGATGCGAAACGGCTGACTTGAGGCCAGGTCTATCAGTTTGACTACCACTGATCTTATCGGTGAATATCTTTTCACAATGGGCCTGTTCCAAGGCAATTGTCTGTAGAGAAAGATCTTGATCGTCAGTTGAAATTCTGGCATAACCGATTCGCATAAACACCTCTGGTTCTCAAAATTCATCTTGAAGATAACGAATCGAGAACATAGAATCAAGAATGATTTTTGAGAATAGTGGACACCACTTTTTTCGTTTTCATTACAACACCCAAGTTGTTTTCTTGAAAACGGTGGTTTTCGAGAAAGGCTTAACACTCATAAAATTTCGGTTAGTGTTGTGGCCCCAGAAACAATAAAACAGCCTGTCTTAACGATCGTTTAAACTTCGTGTAAACAGCTTCCAATCAATAAAGGCCCAGTTTTTTTCCGTTTGGTTATTTGATAGCCAATCTGCAATCATGCTGATTATTTTCTGGATGTAAAATTTTAAACGCTGATGTTTCGGTAATTTAAAGAAAACCGGATTCTGTGCCGATAAGATGTCAGGATTTAAAGAAAATACAGCGTATTAAATCTTAAAGCAGGTTTAAACATGAACAAATTAGCGATAATAGAAACATC
>SABV01000197.1 GCA_009928855.1 Erysipelotrichia bacterium
CGTATATGGCCCCAACCAATTACCCGTACCCTTACATGGATTGACGAATAAAAAATCGCAGCCCCAGCATCAACAAAGATGCCGTGGCTGCGATTTTTCACATCAGGAATATGCCAGTTTAAGCCCTTCCTCTATAGCATCCCACAAAGTTTCGACGCCTTCCAGACCGACAGATATGCGCACTAAGCCCGGCGTAATACCTCTTTCCAGACGAACATTCTCAGGCACAGCAGCATGAGTCATAGAAGCCGGATGCTGAAAATACGTAACAGCGCTACCAAGGCTGACAGCCAATTCAGCAGGAGTAGTATAGGAGGCAAAGTAGTCCATAAGGCGACGCCCCGGTTCAAAGCCATCTTTTAACTCGACAGCAATCATTCCGCCCGCATGCCGCATTTGTTTTAAAGCCAGCTGGTGATGCTCATGTGAGGCAAGTCCAGGATAATAAACCCGGGCAACTTTTGGATGTTTTTCGAGCCTTTTTGCCAGCGTAAGAGCTGAAGCGCAAACTCTTTCCATGCGCAAATGCAGCGTTTGAAGGCCCTGAGAGTTGAGCCACGAATCAAATGGGCTTGGCGTTGGCCCAAAATCTTTGTAGATATGAAAAAGATAATTGCTCATAAACTCATAGGGCCCGATGACAACGCCGGCCACACTCGTAGAATGACCATTCACATATTTGGTGAGACTTTGAATCACTATATCTGCGCCCAGTCTGAATGGCTGTTGCAGATAGGGCGTAGCAAAGGTATTGTCAACGACAAGCGGAATTCCGCGCGGCTCGGTTAAATGAGAAATAGCCTCAATATCGGAAAGTTTAAGGGTCGGGTTATCTGGAGTTTCAAGAAACACCATCGCCACTTTTGGATTTTCTTCAAGAATACGCTTAACATTGTCTGTAACGCTTGTGTCAACAAAATGCGTTTTTATGTTAAATTTTTCGAGGGTTCTAAAAAAGCTGTCAGTACAGCCGTAAACGCTGCCACAAATAATTTCGTCGCCGCTTTTAACGAGAGCCATCGTAGTGCACGAAATAGCACCCATACCTGACGAGCAAACCAGCGAGGCAATGGTGGGGCGACGTTCGTCGGCAGCAAGAGCTGCATCGATAATATGCTGACAGTCAAGCTGAAAAAGCGCCTTTTCGAGATATTCGGTGGTCGGGTTACCAAGACGCGTATAAATGCGTGCAAATGGTCGTTCACCACTCTTAGAAACTCCAAGAAAGCGGTCTGCGCCGTCTTTAACATTTCTGAAGCTGAACGTAGATTTCTGCACAATGGCCGGCAAGCCTATTCCAACCCCTGATGAAGCAAACCGATCGGCCGACATGAACTTTTCAGGGGTGCGGGCATATTTTTTTTTACGATCGCCCCACTCAGAAAACCACGCATGTATTGTCATCTATAACCTCCATAATCTTTACGCCATAATCTTCAAACAGTCTAAATAGATTTATCCAAATGGTCAACTTGCGTATGAGGCAATGGCGCTTTTTTAACGATCGGAACCATGGACGAAAAAAAATATTAAAACTGGCAAAAAGCCATCTTCAAGAGTATGATGCTACAGCAAAACATCAGAAGGGAGCGCTATAAATGACTCAGGATACAGACGATCATGAACGCGCAAAAAGAAAAATTTTATCTGGCCCTTCTTATCGGTGCCCCGGTATACACTGAAGCAGGCCAACAGTCTGGTCATATAACCGATTTTATTCTTGCGCTGCGCAATAACTGGCCATGTTTTGACCAGGCGATTGTTTTTGACCACGATTCATCGACCAATCGTATCGCATCACGAGGTTGTTTTAAAAGTTTTTCGCCCGAAAAATTTGTTTTATCAAGCCCCATCAATGAGCTTCCCGCTTTTGACCCCGAGGTTCTGCGGCCCACTGCTACTCAGCTATGGGACAAATCAGTTATTGACACCGGAAACGTAAGAACAGTACAGATCAACGACCTCGAAATTCTCTGCGATGAACAAGGTGAGATCTGGGTCAACGCTATCGACATAAGCTTCAGAGCCGCGATGAGGCGACTCGGACTTGAGAGATTCATTGGCCCGATTTTTAATAAAATCGGTTTTGCCTTGCAACCCGAAATTATCGAATGGGACAAAATCATCGGTTTTGATGAGCAGGTTTTTGAGCTGACAACCTCTTCGACCTCCGACAATTTTCAGAATCTGCACCCGGCCGACCTGGCAGACATTCTCGACGATCTCGAAGATTCGCAAAGAATATCGGTTATCGAAAACCTCGATGAAGACGTGGCCGCAGAAACCCTTGCCGAGGCTGATTCTGAAACGCAATTACAAATCATGGAGGATCTCGACACCGAAACAGCTTCAGAAATCATCGAAGAGATGGACCCGGATGAAGCAGCCGACCTTTTGCAGGAAATGGACCAGAATCGCGCCCGCGAAATCCTGGAACACATGGATCTTGACGAAGCCAGCGATGTAAAAAAACTTCTACAGCACGATGAATACACCGCCGGCGGCATCATGACCACCGAATACGCAACCATATTCGAAGATTTCACAATAGCGAACGCTTTTTCCCACATGCGCCTGATTGCCGCTGATATTGAAATTATTTATTACATGTATGTCATCGACAAACAGGAGCACCTCAAGGGCGTCATTTCAATAAGAGACCTGCTCTCGGCAAACCCGGGCACTCTGGTATCAGATGTGATGGACAACGACATAGTATCGGTCGCCCCAGACACACCGCAGGAAGAAGTTGCAACACTCATCGGCAAATACGACTACATGGCGATTCCGGTTGTTAACAGACAACAGCAGATTATCGGGGTTGTCACCGTCGATGACGTCATGGACGTTATGGAAGAAGAGGCCACTGAAGACATTTTCATGCTCGCCGGTACTGGTGACGAAGAGTTAACATACAGTTCCCCGTTGCAGGCATGTAAGGCCAGACTTCCGTGGCTTCTGATAACCCTTGCCACCGGTTTCATAACCAGCACCATATTAAAACACTTCATGGCCGAATTCAAAGATGTCATAGCACTGGTTCTGTTCGTTCCGGTCGTTATGGCAATGGGCGGCAATACAGGAATTCAATCATCAACGCTCGTCATACGCGGGCTCGCACTCAATTCTTTCTCAAGCGGCGATCTGTTCAAGCGGCTTTTGCGAGAGATAGCCGCCGGCGCGATGATGGGACTGGCCTGCGGGCTGGTGGTTGGCTTATGGGCAGAATATCTTATCAGAAGCGGCGAGGCCAGCGCACTGCATTTTTCGTCAACTTTTCTGGCAATGACCGTTGGGCTGGCAATGATGGGTGCCATGACCTTTGCAGCGGTTTTTGGAGCTTTTGTACCGATACTGTTCGACCGCTTCAAAATCGACCCAGCCGTTGCCTCCGGGCCATTTGTAACTTCTTCAAATGATATTTTTGCGCTGCTGATTTATTATGGAGTTTCTATTTTACTGTTATCAGTCGCCTGACTCTTAAAAGCGGGGTTTGGAAGCATATAATCGGTTCTCTCGCCTTTATTCAAAGGCTTGCGCCACAGCCCTTCCTTGAGCATCTTCTTGAACTTTTTGCCAAATATCGCACCATAGCGGTTTATATAATCTTCCTGTTTGTCTTTGCCTTCAAGGAAAAGCGAACCCAGGCTTTCTATTTCTGCGACAGCACGGGCGACGACGCCAGCTCTGACTATTGAATACATGGAAATGCCAAAAAAGTGGTACCAGGCACCATAATTATCGCCCAGTTCAACTGAATCATGTCTCAAATAAGCCAGTTTTTTCTGGACAGGATCATTTTCGCGATCGACACGGTAAGGGTCGCCTGCCAGAACATTTTCGGCGGTCAGCATTGTCAGGTATATATTTCCGCGATTCAGAACGTAGCTTTCCATGAACATGTGGTGCAACTGCATCTTTTTATCAGGATATTTCATGATTCTTTCGGTTAACGCCGCTTCCTGACCGGTCACAGCGTATCTCGATGTCCAACCGCAGGCAAGCAAAAGAAAAAGCTTTGATCTAAAAAACAATGGACTGGGAAATTCTTTCTGCTTGCCAAAAATGTGCCTGCCAAGCCTGTGCCAGAAACCATAAACAAGATAACGCCGGGCTTCAGGTGACCAGCGATGTTCCTCGCCAAGAGTCGGCACAATGCCCGGATAATAGTTCAGCATGATTTCGCGGCATTTATTTACAAGACGATCAACATTTAGAGGCACCGTTCTACCAGTTAAATAACCGGCTTCATCTTTTTTTGATTCTTCTAATGCCTTAAGTTCTTTTTCTTTTTCTATTTCAGCCTGTGGATAAGAGCTTTTAACCAGAGCCTCTAGCAAACGCTGCGGCACCTGATCAAGCTTGCGCATTAAAAAGGCATCACCCTGAGGGTCTTCGAGTTTAAAGCCCTCCTGCTGATAGTGCGTGGCTTCTTTTGATTTTACCCATTGTTTGAATTCACCTGCATTAACAGGCGCAGTAAGAGAAAGCAGCACCATAAACACAAACCATCTGCTTTTTAACACAAAATCCACCTCGCATCGGAGTTTATTTTTTTATTCTAATGTACCAATCTAAAATTCGGAAGAGTGATAAGCAAAAAATCATAGCGATCGCACTAAAATACCCAAAACTTGCAATTAGACTGATTTGCCCTGCAAAAAATTTTCTTCGCTTGCGATAGTGCTTGTAGTTAGACTAAAATGGTTCACTATCCTGAGTTTGACACTTGTGGTGATAAAAAACGCTCAGAACTCTTTCTCGATCAGGAGTTCTGAGCGTTGTCTGTACTCTGGAAAGTGAGTAATGTGAATCTAGTTTTTAGTTTTTTTGAGAATTTTTTTCATGCCCGCCTTCGTCACGATTTCCGTATCAGTTCTGAATCCGAATAGGTCGTGGATTGCGTCTGTCATATCTGATCGAGTATAGAGTGGCACGTAACCCTCGCCTTGCATGTCAAGAAAGTCCATATCTCTTAGAGTCCTGACTATCGACGCTCCACATACTTCTTGCCGTGGCAACTCGGCTTTTAGCCTATGTTCGAGAATGCGGTAAATCAGCAAAGAGATAAAACAGGTCATAAAATGAGCCTGAATCCGATCGTCTCGGCTCAAGAAGACCGGTCTGGCGCGGAATTCATGCTTCAGTATTCGAAAAGACTGTTCTATTTCCCAGCGTCTTTTGTTGATTTTTAGAATTTCCGTTGGCTCCGCTTCAAGATTGGTGCAGACTGCGTAGAATCCGTCGAACTTCTCTTCGTTGGCTATAGCATCAGCGTTGAGAACGAACACCTCTTTGTCTGCAATTTCGCCCTCATTTGTGCAATGAAGGGAAGTGACAAAGCGTTCCGGGTCATTTGCCCGCTTCTTTTTCAGTGACGATGGTTTCTTCAGTTTGCTTTCAGCTCGTATCACCTGTCTTTCTCGAACCGTCCTCATGTATATCTTGTATTTCGGGGAATATGTCACAACCAATTGCTCTTCAAGCCCATTTTCCTTGATTTGGCGGCTTTTATAATAAACGCTCTGATTCTCAGCGGCATCATCAATGGTCTCAAGATCAACAACCTCATTGGTTCCAGATTTTTGCCAACCCTTCGGATCCAAGGCCCAGTTTCTCAGGTATGTCTTTACGGTCTTGAGTGACTGGGTTACAACATACGCTCGTTCGCCACCGGTATTAAACCTGCGATTGTTTTGTGAAGCCAGTCCGGCATCAGTGCAGACTATGAACTTGGAAAGGCCAAAATCTCTGATGATATTGGTTTCGATCGGAATCAAGCTCTTTTGCTCATTATCGTTACCTGGGTTGATGCAGAAGGCCAGCGGAATTCCATCGCCATCCATAAACAAGCCCATCTGAACTATTGGGTTGGGACGATGTTCTTTGCTGACTCCATATTGTTTGATCCCGCTTGCCTGCTCAAGCTCAAAGAAATAGTTAGTGCAATCAAAGTAAAGAATGCTGGTGTTGCGCTTAACGCTCTTGCAACTCTCTTTGTAAAGCTCGCTCTGAATAAAGTTGCTTTCTTTTGCCAATACTTCCAGGGATCTATAAACATGCTGTAATGAAGATTTTGGCGCTTCAAGAAACTGTTCAGATGCTTCCAAAGAAGATTTTTTGGAAGAAGGATACAGAATCCTTGTGTAGACAAGCAAGGACAAGACATCGTTCAGATCGAAATCGAATTTGTAACGTTTGCTGATGTCTTTGCATATTCGATCAAGAGCGAGTTCATAATAAATAGACTGAAGAAATAGATATCCGCCATTGTATCGAATCTGATTCCCCTTGGAAATGCGTTTCGCGCTGGAAAACTTGGCAATGACTTCGGTTCGATCAGAGATTTCCGCGCCATTCATCTTATCCACCTCTTCTTGGGCCCATTCATAAGGGTCACGCCCGCCGAGTTTTTCTTCTAGATCTTTGAGCGTGCCAAGCTTTTTAACAATCTTGGAAGTCCTTTTACCGCCGACAGTGACAGACTTGATGACGTAAAAAGACGTGGCATTGGCTGATTTGATAACAGATAATCTCATTCTTGCGCGCCTCCGATATAGATGCTTATATTATATCATACATTACGCACATTACGCAATAAAATCGTTAAAAATTTGACAAAAAAAATTAGCGCAAACGCGCTGGCAATAATAACTGGCAAAACTTCAATCGATTAGCGAACTGTCAAACTTCCG
>SABV01000198.1 GCA_009928855.1 Erysipelotrichia bacterium
GGCAATGTTACCTGGGGCACCATCAGCAAACTCGTTGAACTCGGCGCCAAAGTTGTCACTATCAGCGGTCCTGATGGTTATGTTCTTGACGAAGAGGGCTTCAACAAAGAAAAAGTTGCATATCTGCTCGAAATGCGCGATTCATGCAATGACCAGGCTGAAGACTATGTTAAGAAATATCCCAAAGCAAAATTTTTCAAAGGGCAAAAGCCATGGGGCGTCAAATGCGATGTTGCCATGACCTGCGCTATTCAGAACGAATGCAATGAAGAAGATGTTAAAGCACTGATTGCTAATGGCTGCAAGATGCTGCTTGAAGTATCCAACATGGGTTGCACTGCTGACGCAGCCAAACTGGCTTCTGAAAAGATTATTTTCGCGCCTGGCAAAGCAGTTAATGCCGGCGGCGTAGCTGTTTCAGGCCTCGAAATGACCCAGAACAGCGAAAGATTGAACTGGACAGCTGCAGAAGTTGATGCAAAACTGAACCAGATCATGAGTTCTATCCATGAAGCATGCGTAAAACATGGTCAGGAAGGCAACAAGGTCAACTATATCAAGGGCGCCAATGTTGCTGGTTTTATGAAAGTTGCTACTGCAATGCTTGAACAGGGCATTGTCTGATCCCGACTGAATAAAGAAGCTGCTCCTGCGGGGGCAGTTTTTTTTTGCAGACGAAGATTTTTTAACATTTTTTAATATTTTCTTCTCACAAACTTGCGGTTTTAAATTCCTTTGTTATAATTGAATGCAAGGGTGCGGGTACACCCTTAAAAAAAGATTTGCAAGCACTTACGGGTAGGTTTGTGCAGGTGAATCGGGTTTATCGGGTTTTTCTCTCGGGTAATCCAAATGATTCAGGAGTATGACGTATGAGAAATAGCACTATTAAAGTTCTCAGCAAGTTGCTGTGCATCGTTCTGATCGCCAGCTGCGTAATGGAAGCGCCCTTGATGGCAGAATACAGCGCTATCAAGGTCAATGTCGGCGGGCAGAGTGTTAATGTTACGCCAGGTCAGTGGGTAAGCGTTCAGAACGGCCCCAACACCGTGCATTACAATGTTCGCTATGTAAATGGCCAGCCAGTTGCTCTCGAAATGGCTCAGTATATGAATCTGGTATTCGGTGGCAACACCGGTTCAGCCGCGGCCGCCCAGGCAGGGACTGCAGCTCAGACTGGAACTGCTGCTCAAGCAGCTACTACCGGTGCAACCGCTCAAGCTTCTGTTGCTAACGCTGACACATCAGCGGCTGTTACAACATCTGGCGCTAAAGCTGAAGGCAGCTTTGTTAAAAGCGAACTCCAGTCTTATGGTCAGAAGATCAAAGACAGCTTTACCTCTGGTAAAGAAAGCGGCCAGAATTTTGGCACCAAAACTGTTGATACAGTAAAAACCGGCGCTGGCAAAGTTGGCGACGCAGTTTCTTCAACAGGCAGCAAAATTGGCAATCTCCTTAAGAGCGCCAAAGACAAAATTGCCAACCTGTTCAAGAAAAAACCCGTAGAAGTAAAAGGCAGCAGCTCAGCTGATTCTTCACAGAGCAGTCAGTCTTCAGAAGGCACGCAGGCATCTCAGGAATCTTCACAGAGCAGCCAGTCTTCAGAAAGCTCACAGGCATCTCAGGAATCTTCACAGAGCAGCCAGTCTTCAGAAAGCTCACAGACTTCTCAGGAATCCTCACAGGGTACCCAGGCATCTCAGGAAGCCAGCCAGGCTTCAACTGAAGCATCACAGGCCTCTCAAGATTCAACTGGCGCAGCTTCAGGCAAAAAAGAAGGTTTCTTCTCCAAGCTGAAAGACAAAACCACTACTAACCTTAAATCTGGTTATGAAGCTGGTAAAGCTATGACTAATCAGGGTGTTCAGAATGTTAAAGACAGCCTGAAGTCAGGTTTCAGCCCCAAAAACCTTCTCATGACTGCTGGTATCACTGTTGGTGTTGACCTTGCAACTCAGATCATGCGCGGCGAAAAACCCAGCCTGAAAAAAGCAGTTAAAACCGTTGTTTCTGCTGAATTTGCAGGCGGCGTTGTTGGTTCAGTAACAGGCGCAGCTGCCGGTTCATTCTTCGTTCCTTTCCTGTCAGCAGTTCCGGTTGTTGGTGGTGTTCTTTCTGCCCTTGCTCCGACCTTCGGTTCAATCGTTGGCGGTTCAGTAGGCTCATACCTCGCAGGCGACCTCAAAAACGGCCGTTTCTCAATCAAAGAAGCTTTCAAGCAGATTGACTGGGTAGGCGTTGCAGGTCAGACTGTTGGTTCAACAGCAGGCGCAATGCTCGGCTCCATGATCTTCCCCCCGTTCGGCACCATCATTGGTGGTATCGTTGGTGGTATGGTCGGCAACTGGGCAGCTAAGAAAATTGCCGGTCTCTTTGGCAAAGGCAGCAGCGCAAGCTATGGTTCAATCGGTATGCCCGTAGGTTCTGACTCATCGATCGGCGCTCAGGTATCTGGCCCCGTAAGCATAGGTTCAGTAGCCGGTGATTCTATCGGCTCTGAAATCCCGGTTTCAGGTGCCCAGTCTACCGAAGTGACTATCGCTGGTGATGCAGCAACAATGGGTACATACTCTTCAGAAGTTCAGCTTGCCGAAGCCAAATACAAAGAACTTTATAAGCTCTACAATGAAATGCTCACCCAGGGTCGCCAGGCCGATGCTCTCAAGGTAGCCCAGGAAATGAACAAAGCCAAATCAGAATTCGAAGCTCTTAAAGCTCAGGCCGGTCAGTAATTCTTACTAGTTAAGATCGAAAAAAATCCCCTCAGGCAACTGAGGGGATTTTTTTTTACCCGGCAAAAAAAACAGGCAACATTAGCAACTGCAATAACGTATAAATTAAGGAGTAATACTGAAAATAATCATCAGAGCTTTGTTTTTTCTTTTTTTCTTTATGTGATATACTAAAGGGCATCCTAACCAAGAACCTTCATCTGATCAATATGAATGACAACAAAAATATTATTGTCGCTCTGGCAATTGCGTTTCTGTCGATAATCTTTATTTTCTGGGCCTTATCCGGAAAAAAGGACGAAAGCAGGACAGAGAGGTATATTGCTGATAAACCCGCCGCCGAAAAATGGCAAAAAAAAGATGACATGTCATCTCAGACCGGCAGAATAACCGTATCTGGCAGATCTTTTGCTTCAGGCAAAGGGACCGCTTCCCCTTTCAGTGAAGAAGAAAAAGCCAAAATGCTTGAAAGAAATGCAGAAGTTGACAAACTGCTTAATGAAGCTGCTACCAACTGGCTTTTTTCTAAGGCCAACGATGATTCTCTGCCTCCTAAAACAAGAGAAAAATACAAACTGAAGCTGAATACAGCTTACGTAGAAGCTTCAATGGCCAAAAAGCGCAAAGATTACCCGCAGGCAATAAAAAAATTTTACGAAGCTATAAAAGCTCCTGATTCAACGCCTGTTTCAAAATATTATTCACTTCTCAATATAAAAACCATTGCATTAAAAATGAAAGATATGGATCTATTCATTGTAGCTTCAAAAATGGAAGCAAGACTTATGGCTGAAGAAGACCTTTCTGCAATTGGAATTACAAAATCAGAAGAACACCTGGAATGGGTAGAATCTTTTGAAAAGCTTTTAAACGCAAGAAAAGATCCGGCAATTCTCAACGATCTGGTTCAAAAAAGAATGGAATTTCAAAAAGGCAAATATTCGCGAGAAGATGTTGAAAAAATGATTTTTCTCGAAGCAGACCGTTATGAAGCCATATTCAAGGAGTTGATGGGCTGATGGAAAAATCTCGCGGCTCGGCAATGTTGATGGTGCTCGGCACGATATCAGTGCTGACCATCATTGCGTTTGCTCTTTTAAGCACAAAAAGCGAACGCGCCCATTCTACGCGCTCAATGACCAACGAAAAAAAAGCCGAAGCATTCGCAGAATCGGCCGTTGATCTGACCATGGCCTACATACGCAAGATCATAAACAAGCACGCGGTAGACGGCGACAGTTCAGCGCTATACCATTTATTCAGAACTCCTCTTAAATTATCGCTCGACGACCTCATTACTGACGACGGCAGAAACGTGCCATATAAAATAGACGATCTGGCGCCCTTACCCGGGGTTGGCACAGAATTTTCTCCGCTTGCACCTCTGTCATACATGGTTGATGAACTTGGTGGAACCGACCACGTAACACTGGAAGTAATCTGCAGCATCGTTCAAGCAGAAGGATTTGCCGCCGCAAGCAATGTTTCCGGCAACTATGATATTGTTGGAATAACCGAAAAATCAGTTGAAGCTCAAGGTCTGTCAGCTTCTTTTCTCGATTCTATTACGGCTCCACTGGACTCTGACGGTTCGCTTAACGGAGCGTCATGGGCACCCAGCAACTGGGAACTCGACGTAAATCTACCAAACCTTACAACAACGGATGAAAAAAAATTCGATGTTGATACATGGCTTGGAGACGTAGAGGTTACTTTAAAACTCACAAAAGTCGGCAAAACAGTAATCAAAATAAATGCCAAAGCCATGGGAATAGGCGTTTACAGCAAAGAAATAGATTGCAACGATTATGTAGAAGATTTTTTACCGGGTATAAATCCTTTAAACATGCAAGGTGTCAGAAAAAAATTCATGCCCGATTCTGATAGTGCCATGATAAATTCTTACAAAGCCGAAAAGTTTAAAACACTTGTTCAACAAGGGTTTAACAAAATTCAGGGTGCTATTGATGCGACAAAACTTGCTCAAAACAGCTTTTCTTCGAAACCTGGAATGATAGAAAAGGGCGGGATTTTTCAAATACACTCCAAAGTAGTTTTTTTTCCAAACGGCCCCACGGGTAACAGCATAGAACGGAATCTTATCGCTCAGATCCCCTTCAAAGTTTCAGACACACAGCCAATAGCTCCTGAGTATTCTTTTTTTGTTGCCAACTCCCCGCTGATCAAAGAAAACTCCCCAAGACCAGGCGCGGATGGCAGCAAAATAGATTTAAACGTGGCAGATCCGCCAGGCCCCGGTCCTGCGCCAATACCGGCCGCACCTGTAGGATATTTTATTGTTCACAACATCCCATCAACGCCATCCGGGTTATCCTATGAAGCAAACTATAAAAATATCACCGGCTTCACTTCGAGTGTCAATGATAACGCTTTTATACCCGGCATGATCAGAATCAACGCCAATGTTGCCGGGGCAGACAAAATGAAACTCCACACCTTTATAGGTACTTTTGCCGAGCCACAATTGACCGAATTAAATATCATGACCAGCCCATACAGCGCCACAAATCCCGCTATAAACAAGTTTCAGACCAAACCAGCTTTTCAATGGCATGGAGAGACATTACAACGAGATCACGAAGTAGAATTTCCAGTTCTCTTCGATGACGAAACCAAGTATACGCCGGTTCCAGAGAAGGGCTGCACCGGTATCATGAAAATATATGAAGAAGGTGGATTGAGCCTGATGATGGTTCCGACACTGCTTTACGGCAACGGGCACCTTGAATACCCACTTGGGATAAGACCAGAAGGCCCGATAGACATGGTATATGGCCGCATAAAGGTTACAGCAGAACCGAAAGCCAAGGTATCATTTCCTGCGTCGGTAAAAGACAGAACAGAAGTTTACATAGACTATAATAATTACTCTGAACATTCGAGCTATTCTGGCGGTGGGCCTGCAAAGTTTGGCATGCAGGGGTATCCCGCTTACGACAGTGACTCAGAATGGAATCCTCTGAATAACTACAAACTTATGCCGGCCAACTGTTACAGCATTTTGCAGTATTCCAAAAAGGCTTCGCGGTTTTACGAATCATCAGCAGAATTCAATGCAGGTCTTGCTAAATCTGTTAATGATGGCGGCTTGCAAAATCCTGATAAAACCATAGATATTAATGGCGTTATCTACGTAAAGGGTGAGCTCTCAATTGATGAGCCGATGGTAGTTAAGGGCAATGGGTTGATTGTCGCTAAAACAGACATAATTTTGACTGAAAACATTACCAGGTTTGATGATAAAACCGTGTTAGGCCTGATAGCCAGGGGAGGACGCCTTGATTTCAGAGATGGTTGTACAAAAGTTGAAGCGGCCTGCTTTTCGAACGATGCTCCAGTCACAACAACTTCCGACGAAGTGCTTATAAACGGAAATCTGGTGACAAATGCTTTTGACAGACGGAAAATAATTGATCTGAAAATATTCTATAATTCAAGGGCGTGTATGACAACTCCCCTGTCAGCAATGCGTGACGTAGGAAAGTACGCTCCCGAAAGGTATTTCGTATCTTTTGCAGATAACTGGTCTAAATTCTCTTATGAAAAAAAATAAACGTAATGCTGTTTCTCTGGTCGAAATCGTAGTTGCCGTGCTGGTTTTTACCCTTGCTGCGATTCCGATATATTATGCAATCTCGTATGGCGCAGCCGAAGAGACAAATCTCGAAAAAGTGGCCATCGCCAGCAAAATTCTTGAGTCATTTCGCGATGAAATAAAAGATCTTGACTATGACACTGTAAAAGGTCTCATGGGTGCCACCTCTGCCTGGAAAACAGTAGATGCAACGGGTATGACACCAAATTCTTTCAACTCGCTTTTAACGGCCCAGGGTAAATATAAGGATTTTAACTTTCAGACAGAGGTGAGAGTCTCACCCGGAGCCGATGTAGAATCACTTGAATTTAAAGCCGAAGTATCGTGGACAACCGGCCGAA
>SABV01000199.1 GCA_009928855.1 Erysipelotrichia bacterium
AGCGTCCAGGACGGTGTCGTTTTCAACACCGTTGCGTATATCGCAATTGCAACACTGGTTTTTCTGCTATACAGATCCTGGATATTTCTGCTTATGGTTCTTGGCGCCATGTTTTACAGTGGGCTCGCATTTCTGGGCTTTTACGGCCTGCTTGGTCAGAACTTCAACATGGTCACCATCGTTCTGCCGACATTGATAATGATCCTGTCGGTATCTGATGTTGCCTACGCTTACAACAACTATTGCTACAACTCGGCTCTCGTTAAAAAGAACCGCGAAGAAGCTCTTGAGCAGATATTTTACGAAGTGCTTTCGCCCTGTCTTTTTACTTCTCTCACCAACACAGCGGGCTTTTTAGCCCTGACAACAAGTCCCCTCGACGTATTGCGAGGGTTTGGAGCTTTTGCCGGGTTCGCCTGTATCGCCGAATACATAGTCTCAATGGTTGTCGCTGCTTTTGTTCTTGGCCAGATCGAACTCAAAGAAGAAGTAACCATTCGACGCCCATTTGAGGCACAGGTTAACTGGTGGATGATTCGCATGCCCCGTTATTACAAACACATCCTCGCTGTTTGCGCCATTGGCACAGCAATATCTATTTACGGAATCACCCAGCTCCAGGTCGATACCTATTCCATGGGTTTTTTGCATGAAAGTAACCAGATAAGGCAAGACAGCGACGCAGTAGAAGCAACATACGGCAACTACCTTCCCCTCGAAATACGTCTTCTGACAGGCGAAAAAGAGGGAATTAAAAAAGTAGAATTTTTGCAAAGGCTAAACCGAACAATAACCGATCTCGAAGCTGTGCCCGGCATGGAAAAAGTAGCGTCGATACTGGATGTTCTCAAAAAAATGAATCAGGTTATGAGCGACGGGACATTTACAGAAACCTATGTAGTACCCGCCTCAGATGAAGCGGTAAGCCAGTTGCTGATGCTCTATGAATCAGACCCTGATAACGATCTCGAATATATGACCGATAGTCCTGATTACACCGAAGCACGTCTCACGGTAAGAGTGCCGATGATAAGCGCAGCGGGTCTTTTCAGATTTGAAGAAAAAGCCAAAGAAATACTGCACAAAAACTTTGATGGCAGCGCTATAACCTGGAAATTTGGCGGCTATGTGCCTCTTTATGCCAGAATTATAAGTTACGTCACATGGAGCCAGGTAACAAGCTTTGCAACGGCTTTTATATTTGTTTTCGGTGCGATCGCCATACTTTTCAGACGCTTCAAAGCAATGATACTCGTAGTGTTTCCAAACATTTTTCCAATTCTTTGCACTCTTGGCTTCATGGGGTTGACAGGCATCAAACTCGATATAGCAACGGTAACCATTGCCGCAATAGCAATGGGTATAATAGTAGATGACACCATTCACGCTCTCTATCTTTTTTATGATCCCTCGCGTTCTAGATTTGCGCCGGTTGAAGCTGTTATTGACGGCATAAGAGAGGCTGGCCCGGCAATCGTTTCGACCTCACTGATTTACTCGATCGGATTTTTGTTTATGGTGTTTGCCAGCATCAAATCAATCATCTTCTTTGGTTTGCTTCTTTCGATGACAATAATTGTAGCGCTTTTTTGCGAAATAACGCTGCTGCCAGCACAGGTCTGTCTGCTCCATAAATTTCTTTCATCCGACTTCGCAGAAACTGCGACTCATGAGCAGTCAGAAACCGACACAACCGAAATAAACTAATACTGGACATTTTTTTTATCAGGGTTATAGTATAATAATAACTAAATCCCGGGAGGAATGTAGAGGATGGCCTTAACGTTAACCTGCCCTTCGTGCGGTAACACTATAAATCAGGTTACGCGCTCTCCGCAGATAGTTGTCTGCCCTGTCTGCAATTCCACAAACTTTCTCAACAACGGTAAACTTGAAGATGTCGGCAAATCGGCCGTTCTCACAGACACTCCGAGCATTTTCGAAATATATAAAACTTATCGCCACAAAGACTGGAAATTTACGCCGATTGGTCGCGTAAGATATGACTACGGCGATGGCTACTGGGACGAATGGTTCGTCAGAAGCGATAACGACAAAGAAACCTGGGTCTCGGTCGACGAAGGTGAAATAGCCATAGAATCCCTGGTAAAAAAGGGAGTTTCGGTACCACCCTTTGATGATGTAAAGGTTGGCGGTATTGTAATGATCAATCGCGATCGTATGACAGTCATCGAAAAAAACAGCTGCACTATGACCGGCGCGCAGGGAGAGCTTCCTTTTAAAATAATACCCAACGAATCATACAATTACATAGATTTGCTGGGTCCAAGACGCATTTCGTTTACGATTGAATACCAGCAGAGCAGCGTGGATTGTTACAAAGGCGTCTGGGTAGACCCCTTTGACATAGTGGAGGTCTGACCCGGATGGCTAACGCAACAACGACAAAACCGGCTCTGCGATCATTAAAATGCACGCAATGCGGCGGCTCAATAGGCCTGCGCGGCGGCCACAACGTCAGGTCGATAGTCTGCCAGTATTGTGGTACATGCCTTGACACCAAAGACAACTTTAAAGTTCTGCACCAGTTTTTAAACCAGAAACGCCCCTTTATGCCGCTTAAAATAGGTGCCAGCGGCAAGCTCAAAGGCATCCTGTTCACGGTAATCGGTGTTATACAGTATGACGAAAAAGAAGATGGCATGACATACCGCTGGCTCGAATACCTTCTTTTCTCATTAACACACGGGTATGTGTGGTTGTGCTACGAAGACGGGCACTGGGTAATGACCTATGAAGTAAAAGATCTCCCAGAAACCGATGTACAGCTTATTTCTCCCCGAAAAACAGCATTTACTGTGCGCAATAAAAAATTCAAAGTATTTGAATCTTCAGGGGCTCAGATTTCTTATGTAGAAGGCGAATTGACGTGGCAGGCAAAACAGAATGAAAAAATCAGATATCTTGATGCTGTGTGCCCGCCTTATATGTATTCCATCGAATCACGCGGCACCGAACAGGAGTATTTCTGGGGAGAATACCTAACAGCAGAAACAATCAAAGAAGCCTTTAAAATAGAAACACCTGATCCCACGGGTGTATTTCCATGCCAGCCTCTTGCAGCATCTCCAATATTTGCAACATTCTCCAAAGTATCTGCGGTAACAGCAATAGCTGCACTTGTGCTGTATTTTTTCATCACCTCAAGCGGTTCACCGATAATAAGACAAAACCTTGGCGCGGCAACATATACTGACGGCGCAGCCAGCAAAGAATTTAAAGCTGGGCCAGACGACGGTCTTTATAGGATAACGGTTCACACCCCGTCTTTAAAAAATGCCTGGTCCTTTTTTGATCTGAAAGTTGTCGACAAGAACGAAGATACCCAATACTTTACAATGCCCGCCGATCTTTCTTTCTACGAAGGCTATGAAGGTGGCGAATACTGGTCAGAGGGAACAACAGAAGTTACTTCATACTTCAAAATGCCTGAAGCCGGCGAATTCAAGCTTAATGTCGAAGCCGAAGGCGGCACTGCCGAAACGCCTCAGCCTAATTTTTCCATGTCAACTGTTCAGGTTGAAATCCGCAAGGGGGTAAGACTCGGGCACTACACGCTAAGCTGGTTTTTTATATGCCTGCTGCTTGCAGCGCCTTATGTAATCCAGGCCATGAGATTCGAAAATGCGCGCTGGAACGATGGTGATGATGAGGATGATGACTGATGAGTAAATTAGCACTTATTTTTGCCTCTATTTTCAGCGTTGTAACACTGATGGCTATCACTAATGACTACGCAAAGCCAGAAGGCTTCAGCACAACACCAAAAGTGACAAAACAAAAAAATATCCGCGAACGCAGTGTTCACGTCACTGGCCATCGCGGTTTTATGCATGGCAAATAACAACCATGCAGGGATCTTGTAAAATTCTATACACAACTGGAGAATAAAACAATGGAAACCAAATTAGCCGAACTTTCAGCCGGTCCTATCTTGTCCACAGTGGTTTACTCAATCATTGGCCTGGCAATCTATATGCTCGCATTCTGGCTGATATGCAAAATATCACCTTTTTCTGTTCGCAAAGAAATTGAAATCGACCAAAACACCTCACTGGGCATAATCATCGGCGCAGTAATGATCGGCCTTTCAATAATCATTGCATCTTCCATGCACTAAAAACAGCCTGACGGCAAAATAATTTCATCATGACATCATAAAAAGTGCAAAAGTCTTCTTTTGCATCTGAATGGCTTACTGTTTTATCTGGTCACCCGGCGAAAGGTCGAAGCATTGCAAATTTTCTTAATGACAGCCATATTTATCATTGCCGTTTGCGGGCTGGTTTACCAGCTTCTCGCCGGAACAATCTCAAGCTATCTCGTGGGCGATTCGGTTTATCAGTTTTCGCTGGTAATCGGTCTTTTTATGAGTTCGATGGGGCTTGGCTCGTTTCTTTCGCGCTTTATCAACAAAAAACTCCACGACTGGTTCATTCTGGTAGAAATATTGACCGGAATGGCAGGCGGTTTGAGCGCGATAGTTCTATTTATCGCCTTCGCCCGGCTTGATAATTACACCCCGTTTTTGCTCATTGTTTCAATAACTATAGGCACGCTCATCGGTCTTGAATTACCAATTATTCTTCGTATTGTAAAAGATTACAACACGCTGAAAATAGTTCTTTCAAATGTAATGACAGCAGACTATGCCGGTGCGCTTTTCGCTTCACTGCTTTTTCCGATTATTCTGGTGCCACAACTCGGCCTGATTCGAACCGGCCTCATGTTCGGAACAATGAACGTCGGGGTGGCAGCTGCCGCCATTCATATTTTTCGCGACCGTCTCGAAGCGAGGAAAAGTCTTACAATACTCGCTGTTTCAAGCATATTGCTGCTGGGAACATGCTTTGTATACGCCGACAATATCTCTACTTACACCGAAGATGTTTTATACAAAGACGACATAATCTACGCAACTACTTCCCCATACCAGCGGGTTGTTGTAACAAAGACCAAAACCGATGTACGCATGTTCATAAATGGCAGCATCCAGTTCAGCAGCCAGGATGAATACCGCTATCACGAAGCGCTTGTTTTTCCGGCAATGGCAGCAGCTCATTCGCGCCGCAACATTCTTGTTGTCGGAGGCGGCGATGGTCTCGCGGCCAGAGAAATACTCAAATTTGCCGAAGTCGAAAAACTCACAATTGTCGACATAGACCCTGCCATAACCGAATTTGCACGCAACAACCAGCTTATGCGCAGCCTCAACAAAGACTCAATGAGAAATCCAAAAACTCTCATAGTCAACGACGATGCCTGGAAATTTCTCGAAAAAGATCAGCAGTTGTATGATGTAATCATCATCGATCTGCCCGACCCAGACGACCTTTCACTGAGCCGCCTTTATTCAAGAACCTTTTACCGCCTGCTCGCACAAAAACTGGCACGGGGCGGCAAAATTGTGACTCAGGCAACCTCACCCCTTTACTCACACAAAGCGTTCTGGTGCATCTATAATACCTTTAAAGCTATCGAAAACCCGATGTACAAATCAGAAACAGCCTCAGAAACAGTTTATCTCGAAGCAAAGGCCTACAACTGCTATGTTCCCTCATTCGGCACATGGGGCTTTGTAATGGCCTCAAATACCCCCATCAACTGGGAAAAAATATCCATAGACTTGCCTGCACGGTTTGCAAACACTGACTGCATACAGGTCATGCAACATTTCCCCCCTGACATAGGCTTTATCGAGACAGAAATAAACACAATTGACACGCATGTCATCAAGACCTATTATGAAGAAGGATGGGAACTCTGGGCGATATAAGGTGATAGACACATTGAAAACACCTGATTCGATTCATATTATTGCTGATTTCAGCGGTTGTCTTCCTGAACTGCTCAATTCTGGGGCAAAAGGCGAAGAAATTCTTGCGCAAACAATAACAGAATCAGGGCTGCACTGTATCGCCATAAAATCTCATCAGTTTGCCCCGTCTGGGTACACTGCGGCGGCGTTGCTCACCGAGTCTCATATAACATTGCACACATGGCCTGAACATAACGCTGTTCAGCTCGATGTTTTTACCTGCGGCAGCCATACTAACGCACAAAAAGCGTATGAATTTTTGAAAAAAATTTTTGCACCCTCCAAAGTTTCAGAACAGATCTTTTTTCGCAATTTGAACGAAATAATCCAAAAACAGAAATAGAGATAGATCTTGCATTTTGCAGATGCGGGCCATAGAATTGATGTTATAGAAGTATTCTGGAGGATTGCCATGGGGAAATGGGAAAACTATATTTACGCATTCACTGGTGCCGCTTTAGGCGCACTTGGGGCTCTTTTTCTCATTCTCGGGGCTGGCTGCATGCTTGGCTCTTTTGCAGCATTTGTAATGGCCATAAAGAAAAAGACAGGTTTTCAGCTTTTCTGATCCCGTCTAAAGACCGAAGAAATGAATCTGATTTCTCAAACATTTTTTTATCAGTCGGGCTATTTTGCCTTTTTCGGCGGAATATGTCTTTTTTTGCTTTGCGCATTCATAAACACCCTTCCTTCGAATACCCGAGAGAAGCTTGAACTTCGCTGGAGCGTATCTGCCATTTTTTTCTCAGGCCTGATAAGAATTCTACTTTCTTTTGAGGCCATTGTTCCTTTTCCTGGCTGTGTTTTGCTGGAAGTCACTCTCAGAATTCTGGCCATACAATTCATG
>SABV01000200.1 GCA_009928855.1 Erysipelotrichia bacterium
AGAAGCATAAACAGCGAACTATTGTCCGGGCTTCTCATGCTTGGATTTCCATTTGCCAATTATGCACTTATAACTATTGTGCTTTATTCTGTTAAATAAGGAGAATGCTTATGTTTAGAATACTTCCATGGCTTTTTTCTGTACTCGGTTTCATTGGCATCATTCATAGCAGTGCGTCATTCAAAATTCTGCTTGATATTCCTTCAGCACTGGTATCCGTTGTCTTCCCAATGCTGCTGATGCTCTCCATCTATTCCATTTCCGATATCAAACAGGCGTTCAAGCATCTTTTTATCTCTGACAACAACGGTTTGTCGATAGAAGAGCTGCAAAGATCTTCTCAGGTGTTTGCTTCATACGGCGTCTTAAGCCTGACAAGCGGAATAGTGGCATCTATGCTGGCAATAATAGCTATTCTTGCAAACCTCGTTAATATTTCCACTGTAGTCAGCAATATTTCCGTATCATTGCTGACCATTTTTTATTCTTTACTCGTAGTAATTTTTATATCTTTTCCTGCCAGTAACATTTTGTCGTCTGTTGCCAAGAAGCTGAATTCAGATGAAACAGACTAACAAGCCAAAGGCGAAAAGATTAAGACCGCAGACAAAAATCAAACAGCCAGAGCGAGCAGAACTTCCGCAACCGATTCTTTGTGTTCAATCAGCAATAGCTTAGAGGCTTTCTCTGGGCCAAAAAGATACCCGCCAAGCTGAGTTGAATCGGCAGCAACCTTGATGGCCATGACTCTTTCACCGTGCTGCCGCAGCATTGATTCAACTTTGCGATAAAAACGCTCGGCGCCGTCATTGCTCATTATCAACAGTCGCGAGATTCTCTGAATCCTCTTCGTGGCAGTTTTTTTATCGACGAGAGCCAGACCACGGGCCTCGACCCCAAGACTACGCTCAATTCCATCAACACCGCGCGAAATGCGACCATTTTCTTTTGCTGCAACGAGGGCGGCCTTAAGTTCATCTGTAAAAGCAGCAACCGGAACAAATACATCACTGCCGGCCCACAATTTTTCGGTTCTGGTGATCAGCTGTTTCAGCAGTGTTTTATAACGAGGATCAGCTTCAACCTGTTTAGGCAAAAGCAAAGTATTATCTGGCAAAGTTAACCTCTAATTAAAAAGAATCAGATACTCGATCAGCTTACTACTGTTTTATCGCCGCACCTAACTTTTTAACAACCGCGAAGCAGCAAAATCATCAGGGCAACATTTCAGTTACAATTAACTTTGAAGAAAGTGCGCCAAAATTTATATCTGCACGACCCACCAGGCGGTTGGCCTCACCGACGTTGTTATCGGCCAAAAGAGTAAAACGGGCATCACTAATGGTGCGTTGAATATTCTGCATATCGTTAACCGCCGTCGCAGGTAGCACATCCAGAACACCGACCAACTCTCTTTCAAGCCGATTCAGCACCAAAGCATATTCCATAACTTGAGCATCGCCCATGCCCTGATAAAAGCTGTTTTCTGCCAAATCAAACAATCGCTGTATATGCAACAGAGAAACCTTAAGCTCTAGATGCTTATGACCAGAGTTTTCGCCAATATTATTGTTTCGGACAGGCTGATTGCCGTCATGAGCAAAAGCACCGAAAGAAGCAGGTACAACTAAAGCCATCATTGCAATTAAAAGCAGAATACGTTTCACCTAAAGTCTCCATGCAGATAAAATTTCACTCGTTTGAACACGAATACAAATTCATCAGCAGCAATTACCGTGCCAAAAACGCCACCATGGTTTGTTGTATGCCTGTAATCTGGCAATCAGCACAAGAATGGTAACGATTCAGGCAAAAAAGCCGCTGTCCCGTTATCATTTAGCTGTCTGTTTTTTGCACAGCCATTTACCAACAGCGTTGCTCTCAGGTAAAATCTTTGTCGCCCGTTGAAAAGGCGATTCACAGAATGTAGATTCAAAAACTGCGCGAGAATGATAAATCAAAGAAGCCTTATTTCGGGCATACTTTCGCTAAAAACTTCCCAACAACCTGCTTAACGGCAAAGTCGTACCCTCATACATCTTTTAATGAGATTAAGCGAAACTCGCCGGGGTTTTCCCGCTTTGTTCCAAGATACTCAACACTATCGGCACCTGCTTTTACGAGTGTTTGCAATATATGAATCTGCTGTTATAATTCTGCTTTGCCAGAAAAAGCAATATAAAGCAGGGAGTCAGTAAGATTAAAAGCGAAAACACACCGACGTTAACTGCAAACCGCAGCGTGGCACTTACAACAAAGCCGAATCACCGTTGCCCCATGCTTTTTTGATCTTGAAATCGAAAAAACAAATTGTTTTATTTTAAAGCAAATACCCTCTAAAAAGACCGAAGGCCCTACGGAGAATACCTAATGAAACATGTAAAAATAATCCCAATCATTTTTGTGCTTTTGTTTGCCTTTCCGTATGGGTCTCTAGCGTGGGAATCTTCTGAACACCGATGCAAAATGAATATCCGAGTAATTGAAGGCGCCATTGAAATGTATGCTATGAACTCAGGCAATCATGAATTTACCGATGAAAAACAGTTAAAGCATGTTCTTATAGAAGGCAAATATCTCAAAACCGATACGCCTCTTCATTGCTCAAGCCCGACATTTAACTATGGTAACCCGATCGTTCAGGCCAGATTTTTGACCGGATCTATTGTCAGAGTATTTTTTCCTTCATATTTTGAGATTTCAGCACCTTCAGAGGATCTGAATTACGAAATCGCCTCGAACGGAAAGGTTACCTGCCCGTTTCACGGGTCTCTGACAACCTGGGATTTTCGTAAAAACGAGGTAAGAGTCAAAAAATTTGGAAGCTTCAAACTCTGGATTATTGATGCCCTGGACACGCCAATCCTTTCCCTGTTAGGCCTGATCATCTTTTTCCCTGTCACGGGGGGGCTGATTCTTTATTTAAGACACCGGCAAAAACGATAATCGATGCCCAGGAAAACGCTTTTATCCGCCAAATTTCATGGCAAAAGGAATAAGAATTACAGCGTTTATGCTTAAAATAAGCAAATCAACAATGACCAGAACGAGAAAAAAAGATGAAGCAGAAAGGCTTATCAGAAAAGGAATCATTTTGTTCTGCCACGTCTGAAAGTAGCTGTACATAAGCTTAGACAAAATAGCCAGCAGCGGAATTATAATAAACAGATATTCTGTGACCCCGCTAAATACGGTGTCAGATATTTCAGAAATTCGAAAAAGAAAGAATGTTTGAAATTTCTCGAGAGCGGCCGGATTTTTGCTGGCAATCAATTTTGCCAACCCAAGACGAGTTTCAAATAACTGAGGGGCAATAAAAAGGTGACTGACGATCAGAGTAAAAACTGCCAGAACAGACTGAAATCCAGGAATAAGATAAAAAATTTGCATGTGCCTCCTTATAAATGATCCTTATGATCCTTACTTATAGCATGAAAAAGAGGTTTATTGAAGTGGCGAGACAGGCTCATCGTGGCAGCAAAAATTTTAACGGCGCTGCTGCCGCCAATTGCTAAACCGGTCAGAATAAAAGAAAATCTTCAGAAAAGGCTTGCATAAGCTTGTTTTTGCGTGCAATCTTACTATTATCTATAACATTTTCTGACGAGGCACCAATGCAGCGACGATGGCTTATATTCTGGGTTTTGGCCGTGTCATATTTTTTCGTCATGTTTCACCGTTTCTGTACAGCGGTCATGGCGGGAGATCTCTCTACAGACCTGGGGCTTGACCCGGCAGCGCTTGGTTTTCTCTCATCGATGTATCTTCTAGGATATGCTTCGGTGCAAATCCCGGTGGGAATACTTTCAGACTGGTGGGGAGCCCGAAAAACAATTTCTCTTTTTCTGCTTATGGCCAGCTTTGGCGCGTTCGCATTCGGCAAGGCAGATTCTTTTGAGACGGCAGTTCTCGCCAGGTGGTTGGTAGGCGCCGGGGTCGGCTGCGTATACGTTCCTGCGCTCAGGCTGATGGGCTGCTGGTTTGAAAAAGATTCATTTGCTTTCATGACCGGAATGATGCTCGCAGTAGGTAATCTGGGAGCTCTCAGTTCAACATGGCCCCTGGCTGTTATAAAAGGAATATGGGGCTGGCGTGCAACGATGGAAGTCGTAAGTCTGATTACTCTCGTTCTTGTTGCGCTGGTGTGGTTGTTGGTAAAGGATCAACCCGAAGAAAACGAAAAAGTCAGTAACCAACAAGCCGTGATTTCTGAAAACCCCAAAAATAGCGCAGAAAAACCGGCAATGCCGGCCCAGCCGCAGGGATTTCGCATGATGTTTAAATCACGAAGGTTCTGGGCTTTGACCGTTTACTTTTTTGCGTTTGAAACAACAATCATCAGCTTTCAGGGGCTTTGGGCCGGACCTTTTTTGAAGCGAGTTTATAACTTTAAAGACACCTCGGTCGGCTACGCGTTGACCTGGCTGGCGCTCGGTTTGATGATTGGGGCAATATTATCAGGAATGCTTGCTGGACGATCATTGCGACGACGCCATGCGGTTCTTACAGTGGGCATGCTCGGGTATCTGGCCTGCTGGGTTCCAATGGTGTTTACAACGGCTTCAATTGAGTCGTATCTGATTCCTCTGTTGGCAATCATGGGCATTTGCGGCGGCTTTTTTTCTATAAGCTTCGGAATCGCGAAGGAGTGCTTCGGCCCCGCAATGGCCGGCACAGCCCTCGGAGTTTACAATTTTACCGGTTTTGTCGGTGGCGGCCTGGGTATGTGGATAACGGGCCTTATCATTCGTGGGTTGTCTCCCCATGGAACAAACGAAATAGCCGCATTCAGAACAGCCTTCGGATTAAACCTCGGCATAATGCTAATCGGGTGGATTATGCTCATTTTGCTGCCGCGTGCATGGGCGAATCAGGCAGTTGGCGAAGACTCGGCCGAAGACAGTTAAACGGGGCCATTTTGCACACTCTCGAACTTAAAAGAGTATTGCCGCATTTTTAAGGGAAACCTTCTGATCAGCCTGACTGCTTAAATCTGCCTGCAGAGCCATCACAAGTTCGGCGACACACACAATAACAACTTGCCATTTATAAAGTCTTCAAACAATCTGCCGCAGGCAATACCCAATAAATAAAACTTTGCGACTGCAGAAAAAAAATTCAGTTTTCAGCAAGCGCAAATGTTGCACGGCGGGCTTCTCTGATTGAGTAAATCACAACCTTGTTGGCATCTATGGCAACTACCTTGAATTTGCCATTCACAACCTGGCCGCTTTTGATTACATGCTCATCATTTTCGAACTGAACAACAGCTTCTCTGACACCGTCATTACCACAGATTCCGAAAACTTTCAGTTTGAGCGAAGGTGCTGTTTTTTCTACAGTTTTATCTGAAACAATCTCAGGCTGCCGCTCAATTTTAACCGGCACAATAACCTTTTTAGTTACAACCGGCTTGAATGGGTCATGGCTCGCTATTTCTTCGTTAAAAGCAAAATTATGACAGAGCTGATCAATGGTTTCGCTTTCGCTGCTCTGGCTTTTTTCGGCCATCAGTGCGGTCGCTGAGAAAAAAATTACACTTGCAGCCACTATTACTTTAAGAGTCTTTGAAAACTTAATCATGATCGACCTCCTCGGTTTGTATTATGCAAATAACAACGCGAGGCAGAACGATCGGATTTAGAAAGTTCATAAGCGCCATGGTAAGGCGATTCTGAACAATTCAGGCAGATTTGTCACTGCAATCATGGCACAAAATATTTTAACGCGCCAACCCGACAACAAAAGCGTCTGCGTGTTTTTTAAGTATCTAAAAATACACAATTACCATCGACCGTCTGAGTTCGATGGCAAACCATCGGGAAACCGTGTAAAATGTTAAACGCGACAGATAGATTGTGTAAGTATGCCAGATAAGCGAAGAATAAAAATGTCAAAGGGAAATGCCATGGAAGCTGATAACGAAGCAAAAAAACAGCCCAACAACCCTCTTCACGGGGTTACTCTTGAAAAGATATTAACAGTTCTTCGCAATCATTACAGCTGGAAAGATCTGAATAAAAAAGTTGAACTCAACTGCTTTTTCAGCCATCCAAGCATCAAATCAAGTCTGACTTTTTTGCGAAAAAACGAATGGGCCCGAAAAAAGGTTGAGAAATTATATCTTGAGCTTATAGACAGCATGCCGCCAGCGAACAAAGACGATGGCCGTGCAGAATTCACCTAAAATAAAGGCTGGCACCACACACTAACGGCAGATCACTTCTCTGAAGAGTCAGACAAGAACCCAAACGCCAAAGCGCCCGAACGAAACGTGGTGCCAGCAATAACGAATATATCTATAAAAACAGAATAAGCAAGCACATTTTAAACTTTTAGAACGGGCCGCTTTATTTTTGCAGACTAAGCAGTTGCTGAAATTGCTCTAGAAAGCGCGCTACATGTAATCCATCGGCCAGGCCATGATGCACCTGAATAGATACATCATGACATGAATTTACAAAAATCGAATATCTCAGTTCGCTTCATCAGCCCTGACCGCTTTGATTCTTGCTACAAGCATCATAAGTAAAGTATACTTTTGTCGATTCAGACTTTTTTCGCTTACCTTATCAGGGAGATTGTTAATGCAACACTGTTACCATCGCCTTTTTCGCCCGTTTTTTGCTGCTTTTCTGATATTGTCTCTGCTGGCAGTGATGCCGGCATGGTCTGC
>SABV01000675.1 GCA_009928855.1 Erysipelotrichia bacterium
AGGCTGACAGCAAAATTTTCTCAATCATTATAACCGATATGAATCGTTTCCGGAATTATCTGGCATCGACTGTTCTAAAAGCTCAGATTATATGATTTTTTTGGCGCTTGTAATGATTCTGTTGTCTAAAAAGCTATATAGAACTATATTACCATCATAAAACAATTTTCGTGTTTGCCCTCAGAGCGTTGAAAGGAAAAATCATGAACCGACTTACCGTTTTATTCTGTGCCCTGGTTTGCGCCATAACACTGGCAGTATCAGCTTCTCCTGCATCAGCAGAACAGCAGGCTGATCTCTCGCTGAACACTCTGGTAAAGGGCAACATCGCCTTTGCAGTAAAGCTTTATCAAGAACTGGGTGCCGCAGACGGCAATCTCTTCTTTTCACCATTCAGCGTCTCTTCTGCGCTCGGCATGACTTATGCGGGAGCCCGTGAAAATACTGCCGCAGAAATGCAGGCCGCAATGTCTTTCGGGCTCGATCAGCAAGCTCTACACGACACATTCAGACAGCTGAACCAGAAAATGGCGGCAGCGGCTAACAACGACGGCCAGAAGCTCAACATCGCCAACGGCATCTGCCTTACTGGTGGCGACGTGAGCGAAGAATTCAAATCATTGCTGCAAAAATTCTATGAAGCTGAACTTTTTTCGGGCGATCTTGAAAAGATCAACGGCTGGGTGAATGCAAAAACAGAGGGCAAAATCGAAAAAATTCTTGAAATGCTTGATCCGAACTCTGTATGCGTTCTTTTGAATGCAATTTATTTCAAAGGCATTTGGGAAAGCCAGTTCGACGAAAAACAAACAAACGAAGTTCCTTTCAGGCTGTCTGAAACAGAAAATACCAAGGTTTTGTTCATGTATCAGAAGGGTAGCTTCAAACTCATCGAAAAGAATGATTTTCAGGCCATCGCCATGCCCTATAAGGGAAAATCGCTGTCAATGATCGCAGTGCTGCCGCAGAAAGTTGACGGCCTCGCCAGCCTCGAAAAAGAGCTGAGCCCGGAAAAAGTCGAGTCATGGCTGGCAGAATTGGACTCTGCTTCAGAGGAGAGTGTAAAGCTGTATCTGCCAAGATTCAAGTTCGAAACCGGTTATGACCTGGCACCCGCATGTACTGCCCTCGGCATGAAAGACGCTTTTGACACTGCCGGCGCCGCCGATTTTAGTGGCATGGGCTGGCCAAAAGGTAAATTATGGATCTCGCAGATCAAGCATAAAGCTTTTGTCGAAGTAAACGAAGAAGGCACCGAA
>SABV01000676.1 GCA_009928855.1 Erysipelotrichia bacterium
GATATGCAGTGATTGTCGATGAAGCCCATTCGAGCCAGACCGGTGAAACGGCCCGCGAACTCAAGCGTATTCTTGGCGCTGGAACAGAGCAGGGTAGCGAAGAAAGCGAACTGGACTGGGAAGATGGCTTGAATAAGGTCATGGAATCGCGCGGAAAACAGAAAAACCTGAGTTTCTTTGCCTTTACCGCGACACCGAAGGGAAAAACGCTGGAACTCTTTGGCCGAAAGGGCTTAAGCGGAAAACCTGAAGCTTTTCACACCTATTCCATGAAACAGGCAATAGAAGAAAAATTTATTCTTGATGTTCTGCAACGCTACACAACCTACAAAACCTATTTTAAGCTGGTAAAAAGCGTCGAAGATGACCCGGCCATGCCGAAAAAGAAGGCACAAAAAAAGCTCGGCAAATTCATGGCTCTGCATCCGCATAATATCGAGCAGAAGACCGAAATCATCATTGAGCACTTTCGAGAACATGTTAAGCACAAACTTGATTGTCGCGCTAAAGCCATGGTGGTCGCCGGATCGAGATTGCATGCCGTTCGCTATATGCGTTCATTTCAGAAATATATTGAAGAGAATCACTATAGTGATATTCGCCCGCTTGTTGCTTTCTCCGGCACGGTTAAAGACCCCGATAACGATCAGGAATACACCGAGCCTTCAATGAACATTGATGTGGTTACCGGCAAGAACATTTCTGAATCACAATTACCTGATAAATTCGATTCATCTGATTATCAGCTGCTTCTGGTTGCCAATAAGTATCAGACCGGCTTTGATCAACCACGATTATGCGCTATGTATGTTGATAAACGACTGGATGGAGTGCAGGCAGTGCAGACTTTATCCCGGTTAAATCGGACAAGTGCAGGCAAAGAACCCCCATTTGTTCTTGATTTCGTGAACGAAGCCGAAGATATCTACAAGGCGTTCAAGCCTTATTATAATGTGACCACGCTTGAAGAACCTTCTGACCCAAATCACCTGGAGAAGCTTAAGCATGAATTGAACGCATTTCAGGTCTACCTGTGGTCAGAAGTCAGCGGATTCTGTCGTGTGTTTTATCTGCCACAATACAAGCAGAATCCATCTGACCATGGCCGTATGGAAAAAATGGTTCAGCCTGCGGTAGACCGCTTTAAAGCGCTGGATGAAGAGAAAAAAGAAGCATTTTATGAAAAAATGACGGCCTACATACGCTTCTATTCATTTATCAGTCAGATCATTCCGTATTCTGATCAGGAACTGGAAATG
>SABV01000677.1 GCA_009928855.1 Erysipelotrichia bacterium
CTCATGGCAAATCTTCTGCACAGATTGAATGCACCTGCGTTTTGCCGGTTAGCTTCTTTTTGTTCAACTTTTTCGAGGGTCGACTGGGCGTAGCTGATTTTAAAAACCACGGTCAAATCGGTTATACCACCTGATTTTTTGACGAAACTTTCTGCAGTAGCGGTAAAACTTGTGTTGCCCAGCGAGGTTGCACCGATCTGCTGGCCCTTCGAAACTTTGTCGAGCAAAAACGCTGCGGTTGAGGCGCTGGCAATCGGGGTGTTTCCTTTTAATGCCTGAATTGTAAACGAAATCTGCTTGAGAAAAGCTTCATCCTGATTCGTTTTCCAGGTTTCTTTAAAACCTGCTTCGTATTGAAGAAGCTCACCGCCATGAGGAACAGGTTCGGCAAAAGTGGCCGACGATGGATGCGGGTCATAACTGATAATTCTCGTAAAAGTCTGTTCTTGAACTGCCTGCCCGAAAGCATTGCCGGCAAACGAAACAACGGCCGCCACCAACAACAGCAGAACCAGTTCTGTTTTTTGTCTTCTCATGAGTTCCTCCCGGATATTTTTAAATTAAAACGAGACGATTTTTCCGCCCGAGTTTTTAACTTCTTCGCCGCGGTTGCCGCTGAACTGATTCTTGCCCAGGCGCACACTGGCCTTTTTGCCGCGCACAAAAATAGCATCTTTTTTATTGTTTGCAAAGGTGTTGCTGTCGATTGACTGGGGCTGAGCATCCCACACTTCGATTCCTGCCAGGCTGTTATCGCTGATGCGGTTGTTGATAATTTTGCCGGCGCCGTCAGCGTAGATCAGCATGCCGTTTTCGCCATTCGCAACAATCGTGTTGCCACTGATCTCAGGTGCTGCTCCTGCTTTAATGCCGACACCTGATTTGCCGCTGCGACTGATGGTGTTGCCGCTGACTTTGGCGCGCGAACTGCCGTTAAACCAGAGCCCATAAATTGCACAGCCCGAAATTTCATTGCCACTGATGTCAGGCGAACCGCCAAGAACCGTGATTCCCATCGCTTTCGACCCCGAAATATGATTTTTGTTGATGCCAGGGTTGCCACCGGCTATTTCGATCGCCGCCACATAGTCAGGGGCTTTGGCAGGAGTGCTGTTGCTGACAATGCAGTCGCTTATGGTCGGTGACCCGCTGCGAATTCTAACCGTCGGAGCGCTCGAAGAAGAGCTGTTTGCAAGCGTCAGCCCGCTGATTCTGCAATTGCCGGAAAGGGTTATCGTCGGCCCCTGCGCTGACGT
>SABV01000678.1 GCA_009928855.1 Erysipelotrichia bacterium
GATACATTGTTTGAGCGTGAATCTCTGGCACCTCTTGAGCCGGGGCAGTTTCCTGATGAATTTCATATATACCAGCACCAGATGTTATTTGGCCGGGCAGCTTCAATGAAAGGCGTAGATGATTTATAATTGCTTATGCAAAAATACAGACTGAAAATGTTAATCTCTGGCGGTCAGACCGGTGTTGATCGGACCGCTCTTGATTTTGCCATGCTCGCATGCATCCATTGTTCAGGGTGGTGCCCCCTTGGGCGTAAAGCCGAAGATGGCATTATTCCGGCAAAGTATTCTTTAATTGAAACTTCTTCGCCTTTGTATCAGCATCGTACCAGGTTAAATGTTAAAGATTCTGATGCTACCCTTATATTCACAGATGGCGGCCGCTCCAGAGGTACTGCTCTGACCGTCAAATGTTGCCAGCTCATGCAAAAACCTTATCTGACAATTATTTTCAGCGATTTTTCAGACTCACTGCGTTTGCATATTCTGCAATGGTTGCAAAAATTCAAGCCCGAAATACTCAATATCGCCGGCCCGCGCTTAAGTGAATGCCCCGCTGCTGCAGCGCATGTGTTTAAGATTCTTTTTGAAGTGCTCTGTTCGGCAGAATGCCCACCTCCCATCTGGCCGCCCGAGCGACCATCTTCCCCGTCTCTTCCTTTGCTGTATTGAGCACTCACTGCAAATAACAGCTGATCTGCATGCCAACAGATCTAATGTTGCTATGACAATAAAAATCAACAGCTGAATTGTTTGAATTCGTATGCTAGAATCGGTGCAATAAGAAAAATGTCAGAGTGGCTTGTAACAGGCACCAAAGCATGAAAGGAACAAGATATGTGCGGAGTGATTGGACTTGTTTTATCTAAAGATTCTGAAAAAATGGGGCAGACTGCCTGTCAGTTACTGCGAATGCTCGAATATCGCGGCTATGATTCTACGGGGGCTATCATTCAAAACGAAGCCGGCGATATCAGGCTTAAAAAAGATGTTGGCGCGCCAAGCCGGGTCGTTTACGATCTGGGCGTTGATAAACTTGCCGGCCACATGTTTTGCGGGCAGGTTCGCTGGGCCACTTTTGGTGCAGTAACCAGAGAAAACGCCCAGCCTCACGAGGTTAAGTGTCATACCCATATTTATGGCGCTCATAATGGCAATATTACCAACTGCCTGCAGCTCAAAGAATGGCTGCTGTCGACCGGGCACAAAGTAGTCAGCGATAATGACGGCGAAATGGTTGTGCATACCGTCGA
>SABV01000201.1 GCA_009928855.1 Erysipelotrichia bacterium
TACATGACCAGGTCAATTTCGCCATAACGCAGCCGGTAATTACGGCAAACAAGGCGATAACCCTTATCAGTCAGGTAGGCACATGCGATTTCTTCGCCATGCCAGCCTATTTTTTGCTTAATACCGTTCATGACCGCTGCCGCTTGTCGAGCAGGTAAATCTGTGCCAGAATCTCAGCCAGAGCACCCCATAGTTCGGAAGGAATTTCGACGCCGACCGGCAACTTCGCAAGGGATTCTGCCAGAACCTTCTCTTTGCGCATCGGTATATCATTTTGCTCTGCCAGTTCGACAATCTGCCTGGCCAGCCAGCCACGGCCAGAAGCAACTACTTGCGGAACCTCACCCTCAGCGCCAAAAGCATATTTGATAGCAACAGCAACATCGTCGTATTTTATATTCAGTTGTTTTTTTTCGGCCATCTACACCCTCAAATCTATGCCACCAGAAGCAACATGTGGCAATTGCGCTTCTTCAGCAGTACAGAAAAAATTCTGCAACAGGCGCACACGACCGGTTGTAAGACGCAACTGTTTAAAGTCAGAATCAGAAAGCCTCTCACGGATTGCCGGAAAAATCTGTTTAACAAGATCTTCAACCCCGGGCTCTACGGCAAAATGAACCCACAAATTTTTGTGTAATTCATGCAGAGCCACTTCAACATGACCGAGAGAAGGCGGCTGTAAAAGAAGACGAAGACTGAAACCCTGCTCAGAATCTTTTCGATCCGGAACAAAAGCTTCCCCTTCCAGCGTATCGGGCAGATCCTGCCCAAACCAGAACATCGGCCACTGAAAATATATTCTACCCTCGTTCAAGCCTTCTGGCGCAGAAGATAGAAGCTCCTGCATCTGCATGACTGCAGCAAGTTCTTCTATCGCTTTACCGGGCAACGGCAGCGAAGAACGGCCGCCTTCCAGGCCTTCCCTGATCAAATCCTGCAAAAATTCAAACATCCGCCCCTGCCCCCAGGCTGACCGCAAATCCGCAAGCTTCAGCCTGTCGATTGCCGACAGCAGCACAGAGAACTTCAGCTTGCCATCAATATAATCACTAACAAGAGAAGCAGCGCCGGCCGGCAATTTTCTGGCAAGCATCAAAGCCAGAGCATTTAAGCCTATTTTGCCCGGCGAGGGAAGTTGCTTGAGCAACTCAGCGGCAATGCGAAGAGTTTCCTGAGTTAGAGGAACGCCGTACCGTTTGAATGCAAGAGCAAGCTCAGGGGCATTTTCATGCAACCCGGCGCTCTCAAGCATTTTTTCGATACTGACACCGACCGGATTATCGGCGGCAATTATTTTAAATCCACCGTCAGCAGCCACAAGACGCCCGTCAAGAGATTTGCCGACTGGATATTCGCCATCAGTGCTGACCGGCACGCCATTGAGCAAAACAAGAGAACGGCCGCCCTCACTTGTTACCACCTCGGCCCTTACTGACCTGCCGGGAGCAAGCTCACTTATATTCGGCAGTGAAGAGATTTTCATTATTGGTGGGAAGCGGCAAAAGATTTTTCACCGGCTTAAAAGAACAGCGATGTATTTCGCACGGACCAAACTCAAGCAAAGCCTTTTGATGAGCGGCAGTGCCGTAGCCCATGTGCTTTTCGAAGCCATATTGCGGAAACTTTAACGCAAGTTCTTCCATGAGACAATCGCGAGATTCTTTAGCGAGAATCGATGCTGCTGCGACAGAGGCGCTGACTGACTCTCCTTTAACAAAAGCCTGGTGAGGCAAACGCAGCCAGGGCAATTTTATATAATCGAGAAGAACATAATCAGGCGTCGGCTGCAATTGTTCAAAAGCCCTGTTAAAAGCCAGGCGAGTCGCTTCAAGAATATTATAGCGATCAATCTCTTCGGCACTGGCCCACCCGACACCATAGCTTAAGGCCCGTGCGGTTATTTCTGCGAAAAGGGCGCGACGCTTGCTGCGGCTAAGTTTTTTTGAATCATCAAGCCCGACAATACGATCTGCTTCAGAAAGAACCACCATAGCTGCACAAACCGGGCCTGCCCACGGGCCACGACCGGCCTCGTCGCCACCGGCGATAAACCGGTAACCACTTTTTCGCGCCAGTGTTTCATACTTGTAATGTTGAGACAATTCTTCGGTCATTCGTCTACTCTAAGCCACCCCAGCCTCTTTGGCAAGAGCTTTTATATAAACAGCCGGGGCCCTCGCACTAAAATACCCTGAACTTGCAATTAGACCAGATCAGGCTACCCACCTTCGCGTGAACAACAGAAGCGAGATTCACGAATTTAATACGTTTGCCATGCATAAACATCAGAGAATCAGTTCAGGCACCTTTAAATTGTGTGTTTGCGATAAAAACGACCCTGGGCAAACTGTCGCCAAAAAGCTTATTAAGCATAAACACTTCGGGCCAGCGCAACAAAGTCAGACGCAACAAACCACTGTTTTCGGCAAGGCATATTTTGCCAATACCAGCTTTTTTAGCCTGACCCGGGTTGATCTGCCAGTTCAGCCAGCCATTCTGGCGCTGTTTTTGATTTTTCAAAGAATACTTATTCAAAAACGCGTCAATTTCACGCCCTATGACAGCGGATTCTGCAGCAATCTGCGCTTCAAGAATCAACGGAAATGCCGTTTCTTCTGGTTTTGAAGCCGGAATAATCTTTTTGATAATTCTGATATCGTTTTCATCCGAATTATCCGGCAAAGTCTGACAAAAAGCATGTTCAGTCGTAAAAGCCACTCTGGCAATAGCCAGACCTGAACAATAAAAATCAGGTTCGAGCAGTTCAACACACGAAAAACCCTGAACCGCCGATGGGCAAGTCAGCATGAGCTTTCTTGCCAGAGCAGCCTTGATAAATTCACGGTCACAGAATGCCCATCTATCAGGAATCGAAAATAGAAGCCAGAACGTGCTTATCATAGCGGGCACGTTTTTTTTGAGCCCGACAGAATTGGCTTCAGGGCCCATTTTATTAACACCGGTTCTCTCAGCTGAATCAGAACAAGCACCGCATGCAGAACACTGACCGTTTCCCCATGGCGGAGCAATGCAGGGCCTGAGCTCTTTTCCGGCCGATAAATTATTATAAGTCCGTAACAAAAAATGTTTATCAATACCAGTATCGATGTCATCCCAGGGGAAAACAGTTTTCTCATTGCGTTCAAGATCACACAAAACCTTCAATTGCCTTTTTACAAGCTGACCACGCCAAAATTCAAGCAATTTGCGAGAAACTTCGCCACGATATCTAAAACCACGCGATATTGAAGCCTCGACAAGAATCGGCGTATGTCTTCTGTCTGCGTAAGCAATATATTCTGATACCAATGCATCTTCAGGCCCGGCACTGATTCTTGGGTCAAAACCAGCCCCCGAAATTATTGAACAAAGTTGATCGAGACATTGCCGCATTTCGTGCTCATTAAAAGATCGTAAAGCGTATTGCATCGGCGTTTGTGGCGCCCTGAAAAGAGTCGCAAACGAAAACGTTATGCGAGGTTTGCTGTTGCCAGCGGCAATCAGAGACTTGAGCTTATCGAGAAAAGTCTTGAATTCTTCTATGTCTTCAGAGGTTTCGTCGCCGGTCAGTATCAAAAAAACTTTCATCTGGCGCATATTGCGTTGTAAAAGCAGAGAGATGCCCTTTAAAATCGTCTTTTCATCAAGATTTTTCTGCAATACAGTACGCAGACGATCGCTTATTCCTTCCATGGCGCAGGTATAAGTGCGCTTGCCCGCTTCAAATTGCAGATCAAGAAGCTCAGGTGCGTTCACAATCGCGTCAAATCGCTGACTCTTGATGGCAACCCGCCCGAATAATCTGCTCAAAGAATCCACCAGCGCAAAAACATGTGAACAGGTATTTGCATTAAAAGTCATCAGCGAAATTTCATTCAGCCCCATACAAGCCTTGAGTTTTACAGCGGCATCAAGCACTTTTTCAACGCTGTTTTCTCGGTATGGCTTCTGCTCCCATGATTCTTTGCAGAATGAGCAAAACGAAGGGCAGCCGGCCGATACAATTACATGTGAACTCCCGGCGCCCTCATAAAGAACAGGGCCACCTTCGAAAGTCTCAGAATCTGGGCGACACGCGGCCTTATTACTGCCGAGCGGCATCGGCGAAGAATCTTCGGCATCTATGGCACATAGCCGGCCGGTTCCATCAAATTTTTGACGGTATGAAGACGGGTCATAAAACCCGGTTACTTCTCTCTGCAAAAGCTTCATTAAAGTTATCCGGTCAAGATGCTTATTATCTCTGACCAGACCGAGCATGTGCGAAAAAACCTTTTCGCCATCGCCAACAATAACGGCATCTACAAGGCCCTCGCCGGCATTTACAAATGTTTCGCCATGCAGAATTGAATGTGTAAACGAATTACTGCCCCCGAGCACAATCAATGGTTCTTTATTTTCAGAGCGTTTTTGTCGTGACAACGATAACCCCGAAAAATGAAGCATGGCGGGCAGATTGATCAGTTCCTGTAACACAGAATTGCTGATGGCGATAATGTCGAACTCGCAAGCTGGAGCCTTGCTGGTAGTGCCGGTAAGCAGTGGAATTCCGGCCTCTATCATCAATTTTTCATCTTTTTCAGGCGGCAGAAAAGCCATGTCAACGTAACATCCCGCAACAGAAGAAGCCATCTGGTAAAGATAAGAATGGGTTATTCCGGCGGCAACATCCTGGTATTGAGATAGCCTGACCAACAAAACCTTCAGTCTGGCTCTCTCAAACAGAGCAGCAGGCATCGTATTTGGTTCGCCACCCATAAACCAGGTTCCATGCCTGGTCAGGCGATGACGGTTGGCCGCGAACCATTCGCTGATTCTGGTGATTTCAGGCATCACCCTTTACGAAACCCCATCCAGAATCCAGCCAAAAAAGCGCCGGCAAAGGGAAGATTGTAAGTAATCACCGACATGACAGTTGTTGCCGATTTTTCGATGCTTTCATCAGGAACAGCAGTTTTGATGCGCTCCCAGTCGATGGTTATGAAGCTGTTAAAAGCGAGTATCTGCAAAGAAATGAAGGCAATGCCAACCGCAAAGGCCGCCATTTTGGCAAACTTCTTGAGAGTAAAGCCAACGGCCCACCCTGCAATGCCGCCGCCCCCAAGAGTCATAATCGCGAACTTAACCTCAGGAGGCAAAGGCGGCAACTCGCCGACCTCGGCGACAGAACTTGCCGTCTGCGCATCGATAATGCCAGGCAAAAAAACAAGAGCTGTAGCCAGCAGACATAAAGGCGATTGCAAAAAATTAGTAGGTTTTAGTATATTCACGTTTCAGCGGGTAGTTTTTTATAAATAGATTGCTAATGCCAGAACAAATATTAAGTTTACAGACAAGCCGCAATATCAGGATTGCTTTTCTGCAGCAAAAAGACCCGACACTTTTTTAACCTGAAAAATGCCTTCGCCGGTTGCAACCCACAAATCACCGTTCAGCCAGGCAAGCCCGGTAATCGGCATTTTGAGGAGATTAGGCATCAGCGTTGCAAGATCAAGCCAGGTTTTGTCGTGCAGAATTGCCAGACCCTTATCAGTACCGACAAAGAGCATTTCGTTGTTATCGCTTCTGGCAAGGGCATTGATAACGTTCCCGGGCAGAGGACTATTACCGGAAACTGTTTCTTCGACTATTTTACCGGCACGCTGAAACCAGTCTCGGTGTTGAGACATGTAATTATTCCAGACATTGCCCATATCTGTAACGCTAAGACCACTGGTAGTACCTATAGCCAGCATATTCTGAAACGGCATCATGACTTTTATGTTGTTTCCGGAAAGCCTGCAATTAGAAGGGCTTGGCGGCACATCGATCAGGGATGACCCCATAACCGACTTGGCCGGCCCTGTGTAATTCTGAAAAATTCCAGAGCCAAGTTTGCCTATTCCAGCACGCGTGCCGGCCCAAAGCTGGCCTTGCGCATCAAAAATAACCTGATTTACTTCATCCATAACCAGACCGGCGTTTTCTTTTCCCATCGGGCGCATTTCTCCGCCGCTGGAATAAACCACTCCGTATGCTGTGGCCACAGCAATTTCACTGCCACGGCCAATAACTGAGCGCGCCCGGCCACCTGTGTAAACAGAACTCCAGTTGTTGCCATCATAGCGACAGGCACCATTATCTGTAGCTATCCAGAGAACATTGTCATTTACTTTTAAGTCTTCGATTATGTCAGAACCAAGAACGTTGGTATTTTTGCGCTGGTGAATTTTCCAGTTTACGCCATCAAAACAAAAAAGCCCCTTTTGAGAGCCGGCCCAGACTTTGCCGCCAAAAGCGGCAAGCGAAGTAATAGCCTCTTCAGGCAAGCCTTTAAGTCTTGTAAAATGTTCAATTTCAAGCTTTGTGGCTTTTACCGACTCTTTTTTAGGGCCACAACCAGAAACAAGCAGAATGCCGATACAAACCAGAATCAAAAAGAATGACCTGCCTCTCATGGCTGCTACTCCCTGTTTCATTTAGGGTAAACCTTCATCATATTTTTGATTTCCATAGTGCCTGAAGAAACACTGGTGCGATGAGTGGTACCATGCAACACAACCCGATTTCCACCGAGGTCCTTGAGCTTTTCGGCCCAGGATTCTGTTATCACACAAAGGCCCTTGTCACGCTTGCCAAGACGATCT
>SABV01000679.1 GCA_009928855.1 Erysipelotrichia bacterium
AGTTATATTAAGCATTTAAATACCTCTTTAGTCATCGATATCGATATAAGCCACTGCTTATTCACGATAGTCGCAACGCAGACAGCGCCTGGCCTGGCGTATTGCCGTAGGCTCATCAAAAGATTGTTCAACTTCATTAAAATTCTGACGACGGCGCTCAATCGGCAAAACCGGCTGGCGTTCGCGCTGGTAGCTCACAGGGTCAGCATCAGGATTAAAAAAGACATCAACCTTTTTGTCTTCGCGCCAGAAAGCATGTTTTTCGCCGGTAAGAAACTCGTCAATTCCGACTGCTGCTTTTTCTCCGCCGGCAACTGCATCAATGACCGAAGCCGGGCCGCTCACAATATCGCCGCCGGCAAACAACCACTCGATAGAAGTCTGCTTACTGAGCGGATTTACCAGAATGTAACCATTATGCTGCAATTCAGGAGTCAGGTTTCCGGTCAATGCAGCAACATTTACAGTCTGACCAATAGCAGCGATCAGCTGATCACATTTAACTTCAAATGCGCCTTCTGTGCCGGCAATCGGGCGACGGCGACCAGACCTGTCGTAAGACCCGAGAGTCATTTTTCGGCACTTCAGCCCTGCCACACGACCATTCTCAACTATTATTTCTTCGGGTGCGGTCAACAGCTTCAGCACTACCCCCTCGGCTTCGGCTTCTTCAATTTCTTCTTCATAAGCCGGCATCTGTTCACGGGTTCTACGATATAAAACCGACACAGATTCGGCGCCGAGCCGTACCGCAGTTCTGGCGGCATCTATAGCAGCGTTGCCACCACCGATAATTACCACATTTTTGCCGATCGGAACGGACCCGCGAATATTATATTCTCTGAGAAAGCTGATTGCCTCAACGACGCCCTGTGATTCTTCGCCGGGCAAGCCAATATTAACGCCATCAGGAGCGCCAACAGCAATAAAAACAGCCTCGTATCCGTGATCTTTTAACTGCTGCAAAGTAAAATCACGACCAATAGCCTTACCGCACTCAATGTCAACCCCGAGCCGTTCGATCATACGTATTTCACGAGCAAGTATTTCACGAGGAAGGCGGTATTCAGGAATAGTCTGCACCATCATCCCACCGGGGCGCGGCGCGGCTTCAAAAATCTTAGGTTTATAACCAAGTCGAGCTAAAAAATAAGCGCACGAAAGGCCGGCCGGGCCAGCGCCGACAATTGCCACCTTTCTGGCCGCATTTTTAGGATTTTCAAGCACATCAGGCACCTGAATGACCAGCTC
>SABV01000680.1 GCA_009928855.1 Erysipelotrichia bacterium
AAAACAGGCTGTTTTCTCGACAGATGGCGCCGGGGTTTCGGTATAATCTTGTTATGGATGTAATTATGCCGATTCGGTATAAATGTGAGAAAAAAAACACAATGATCAGTTATCCTTTCCGCTTACCTTGTAAGATTTGCCATTGAGGTTGACGATTCTGGCGGGCTGTTTTCTCACAACAAAGAGATTTTTTGGATTTTGGACTTGCGGGAAGCAATAAAAACTGTCATAATTACGACATAAACTCTTGCTTTGTAACGTATTTTTGAAATTGTTGTAACCCTGTATTAGTATATGAGTATGTAAGAAGGGGGTTGCCATGCGGCACCATAGCATAAGCAGATTTTCGATTTTTGCGGTTTTGTTTCTTTTTCTGGTTTCTCTTTCTTCGGGTGTAATTGCCCAGCCAAGATCTAAGCAGAGACCATCGAAGTCGCCTCAGGCAATCTATAACGAAATGATGCTTCACCTCGAAGAGATGGAGCAGAGAGCACCCCAGTGCCAGGTAACGGTTTTTAAACTGAGAGATTCGCTCAACAAGCTTTATTCGCACATTGCCGGCGATCTCACAGATCCTTTCGCCAAAAATGGCAACCTTGCTGTTCCTGATCTTGAAAAAGGCAATGATCTTTATGATTCGTGCCAGAACCTCTCAGACGAAAGCCTCAAAAGACAGCTTCTGTCGCTCATCGACAACCATGTCTCTGTCGGCTACCAGAGAGCCCAGGATCTTGTTTTTGGCGACATAGACAACAGAGACGGCACAGTAGAATGCGTTTATACCGGCCGCACAATTGAGACACAGGGCGAACCTTCAGCCACTAACATGAATATCGAACATACATGGCCCCAGTCTCTGGGTGCCGTAGGCATTGCAAAGTGCGACCTGCACCATCTTTTTCCTGCCGATTCAAAAGCGAATGGTATCAGAGGCAATAACCCGTTTGGCCGCGTAACCAGCATCGCCTGGGAAGAAGGCGGCAGCAAAACCGATAAAGATGTATTTGAAGTCAGAAAACAGCAGCGTGGCGATACTGCCCGTGCCATGTTTTACTTCTCTATTCGTTACAACAAACGCATCAACGATGCAGAAGAAGCAACATTGCGCAAATGGCACCAGGAAGACCCGATCGATGCCAACGAAAAGAAGCGCAATGACCGCGTTCAGAACTTTCAGAACAATCGCAACCCATTTGTTGATCACCCAGAATTTGTAGATCAGATTTCAGACTTTTAACAGCCATAAAAAAA
>SABV01000202.1 GCA_009928855.1 Erysipelotrichia bacterium
TTATTTGCACCCGGCACGGATGCCGGGTGCTCTTTAGGGGCGCGTTCGATTATATCATATTTGGTGCTTAATCTTCGTATTTTTGCGCTTTGTATTGTTCATTTGTCCATTCAACAGCTGTTGTGGCGATGGTTGATGCGGCGGGGGCATTGGTGATAACACTGTCGAGCAAAATCTGCGCCTGCCGTTCATTGCCGATGTCGCGATAAAGCCCGGCCAGAATAAGTGTTATTTCATCACTTTCAGGGGGCGAAAGCTGAAGGATTTTTTCGATTTCAAAAATACCTCGCGCCAGATTGCCGCTGATAACCGCAAACATGGCAATCTGACGGGCGGCTTTTTCCATTGTGGCATGAGGCAACCACGTGCGCCTGACTGCTGTTGCAAAAGCCAGATCATATCTGTAAATTCGCGCATACGCATCTGCCAGGCGCATTAAAAAAGAATCGCACGGGTCACTGTCAACAAGCGCTTCGTAAAGAGCTATCGCAAATTGAGTAGAAACGAGATCATTTTTTCCCATGTAGGCATCAGCCAGAGCAAGCACTGCATCAGGGTCAGCAGGGTTGTTTCTGAAAGCGTCTTCGAGTAATGCCAGCTTTTTTTCATCGTCAGTCTGCCTGAATCCTTCAACAGCAGTTTTTATGGTTTTCGCAGCCTTCGCTATTGATTTGCCGACTGCTTCATAGAGGCCAGGAGCGTGTGTGTCGACAACCTCTCGCACCTTTATCAAGTCAACCTTTTTATAGGCGTCTGTCTCGTAAATCAGCATGCCAAGCAGCATAGACTCGGCAATTACGAATGCCGCAATAATAAAAAATGGCATAAAACAACCGAGTCTGGCCGCCCGACGCTGCCAGAAAAAAGCGAAAACAAAAATGGCGCCGGCCGCTGTTGCGTAACCAGCAGGCGCCTGTAAATAAATAAAGAACGCTGAGAAGAGAATGCCGGTAAAAAGAAACCACGACGACATCACGAGCCCGAACAGGCATGAAGCGCAGGATCTGCCCTGTTTTTTTTCGGGCTCTATACGGTTTATCTGCATATCTGTATCATAAAAATCGTTCATACTTTTATAACAGCTACCTGTTGATCTGTTTTTAAATACAATATACATATAATACATCTGCGACAGCCCAAAAGGCTACTCCAAAGACGGGTGTTAAGGACCGGGGCGTGTAAAGCAGTTGTAATGTCTGCAATGACTTGTCAGAACCGAGGCATTAAATTCATGGATTCATTGTCTGCGCACTGATTGCGTTGTTCTTGTGAAGTCTGTGCCTGCAAAGACTGGTAAATAGAACCCAGTATGATTGCAAACCCAGGGTATCAGTGCGATCGCTCTGGGTGACTGACCAGATACTTCAGCGCCGTGCAGCTTCGTTTGACGGTGCGCGGCGAGCATGTTAAAATCAGCGTGGCGAGAGCGATATGACTGAGGGGGCATAATGGGGCAAGAAAACAAAAATCAGCAGCAACTCGATAAGAAAGAGAGAATACCAGAGCCTCAGAATCGGCCGGCAACGTCTGAGCCGGCAAGAGTTGGTGCATTTGTGCATTTTATCTGGGCCGCTGCTGTCGTTGCGATTTTTGCCATTCTGGCTATCTGGGTTCTGCCGCTGCTGTTAGCAGAAAAAGTCGGTCGTGACACAGCCGGCGCCGGCAGGGAAATTCTGGTGCGTGGTTTTGAGGCTATTGCCGAGGCCTGCAAGACTACGGTTGTGGCGCATAATATTTATTCGCAGACTCTTGGTCAGCTCGATCAGACACGCAAGCTGGTCGTACATACTCAAGACGTAGATATAGACTTTAATCTTGAAAGACCCGAACGCAAATTCAGAGAGATGATACCCTGGGGAAAAGCGACCGTCAGGTTAAAAGTTATGGGGAACCGCGTGCAGTTTTATGTGCCTCTTGATGAACTTTCAGAAAAAAACTTTGTTTACGATCGTCGCAATCATCGTCTCACCATCGAAGTGCCAAAACTAAAAATAGATCGAGACCTGGTTAAGGTTCAGAGCGACCCTGCCAAAATATTTGAAGAAAAAAATGGTTCATGGATGCCGTTTGGGCCAGACGTTGAACAACTAAGTCTTGAGGCCCGCTCGCAGCTCGAAAACAAGGTCATTCTCGCTGCCAATAACACGCTTGTCTGGGGCGAAGCCCGCCGCGCCGCGCAAAAAACTCTCGAACATTTCTTTTCCCTCATGCGTAACTCACTGGCCGACAACGTTGAATTGCAGATATACCTGCCCTGAAACACAAAAAGCCGAAAGGCAGAAAAACCGTCAGAGTCTGGTGTCGTTACCTGAGATACAGGCATTATTTTCCAGAAAAATCAGGGCGGATGTGGCGAATGCTGAAGGCACAGACAATTGCAGAAATCACACAACTGACACCGCCGACAACCATGGCCGCCTCGGTAGTGGTAGCAGTTGAGAACCAGCCCATAAAAAGACCGCCGATCGGCGACATGCCCGAGAACGACATCATCGAGAGGCTCATTACACGGCTTATTTTGTCTCTATCAGAAATGGTTTGTAAAAGGGTGTTGCTTGAAGACCACCCCATAACTATGCATCCACCCATGATTCCTGAAAAAAACATTGCCAACGCCATGCTGTTGCTGAAAGCCAGCGCGATGGTCGCCAGACCGTAAACTCCGAAAGCCGCCGGAGGCAGACGCTGTATTCCTTCGAGTTTTCGACGGGATGCCAGACCCAGGGCCGCCAGAATCGCGCCGAATCCCATGGCTCCGGTAAGATAGCCCAGTGTAGTTGCACCACCTCCAAGCATGCGATCAGCAATCACCGGAAAAAGCACCATGTGAATGGACATTCCCATAAAACTTGAAATAGAAAGCAGAATAAGCATGGGGAAAATTATGTTGTGCCCCGCTGAGTAGCGCAGCCCTTCATAAATTCTTTGTTTAAAGGTTTCTTGAGCTGATGCAGGCTTTCGGTCTTCAACCTCTTTTTCGAGCCTCATCGTGGAAAGAACCCAGGCAAACGGCAAAAACGAGAGACTGTTCAGCAAAAAACACAGTCCTTCGCCATATTTTGCCACGATAAGACCGGCCAGAGCCGGCCCGACCATGCGGGCAAGATTGAAGCCGGTAGAGTTGAGTGCGATCGCATTGGCGAGCTTTCTTTTATCGGCAAACATATCTGACACAAATGTATGCCGCCCTGGCATATCGAAAGCATTGGTCATACCGAGCAAGAGGCTGAGAATAAGTATCCAGAAAACATTGATTGTTTCTGTAAAAGTCATCAGCGCCATGATCATAGCCTGAGAGAAGCCAAGAATCTGCGAATAAACCAGAATCTGGCGGCGTCTGCCTGTATCAAGCAAAGCGCCGGCATAGGGCATCAGCAAAAACGAGCTGAACCAGCCGACAAAGGTGATAATGCCCAGCCAGCTGGCTGAATCGGTGAGGCGGTAAACCAGCCAGCTTATGCCGAGTCGCTGCATCCAGGTGCCGAATGACGAAATGGTGTTGGCAACAAAGTAGCGCCGATAATGCGGTGCCTGTAACGCTATGAATGTTTCTTCAAAATTGATTGCCATAATTGTCAGCTTTTGTTGAAGTCAGCCTACTGCAAACAGACTTCAAAAGCAATATCACCGCTTCTGGTAAAATTAGGTTTGCAACGACAGGCAGCGATTGCTAGAATTCAATAGCGATGAATAAACTTAAGGCCATTCTTATTATTTTTTTTCTGCTTTTGTTCGGGCAGTTTGCTGCTGTGGCCGAATCTGTCTCAAGGCAGCTCGGCAATCTCAAAAAGGCCGTCACAATATGCATCGAACGGCTTGATTCAAACGCATTACTGCCAGCCGGCGAGAATCAGGATTTTCTTACAACTGCAGCCCGCCAGCTCGAATTTGCTCTGCTGAGCCAGGGCAAGCCAGAACTTCTCGAAGAAGACTACTACAACTTTGCCCTTTACCTGATTGCACGACACTATGGTAAATACGGGCCGGCTATTGAGCTGCTTGAATATGAGTATCGGCTTGCCGGTTTCAAAGCTCTTAAAAACTGGCTGCAAAACCGCATTGAGACTCTTGGCAAGCTTCAAAAAGCCCCCTGCCCCATCGACGCCGGTTTTTCTATCGAGAATGAATTCAAAAGTTTTTGCAACATGCTGAAATCTTTTTAAAACAATCAGCCTCTGTTTAGAATGACTGGTCAGGCCAACTCTTTAAAACTTTAACAGATTAGACGAGACATGAATTTAATGCGTTTGTCATGGTTGTTTGCAGTATTTGTGGCGGTGTTATATACTGGCAGGTAATAAATTATACTAAAAGAAAAGATCTGGAAAAAAATATGAATATGGAATACCTTTTTCCAATACTCACCGGAATCAGCCTCTCTGCCATGACAGGCTTCAGAGCCTTTATGCCACCACTTATTCTCGGCATACTCTACCGCCTGTTTCCTGATTTTGTAACGATCAATAAAAGTTTCGCATTTCTCGCCCAGGACCCGGTATTATTGGCTCTTGGCGTTGCCGCAGCAGCAGAGTTTCTGGGTGATAAAGTTCCACTTGTCGACAACATTCTCGACTGGCTCGAATTGCCGGCCAAAGTGGCATTTTCTGCAATTCTGACTTTTGCTCTGGTGCCGGGTGCGGCCCACTGGTTTTATCTGCTGGTAGCCATTGTGTTTGCCGAAACAGCAACGCTGACGGTGCACACCGGCAAAACCGGCATAAGAGCCGCTTCTACTGCGACAACAGGCGGGCTTGCCAACCCGGTTATCGGCTTTATTGAAGATATAGTTACTTTTGCGGGCACTGTGGCGGCAATTATTGCGCCGATATTAGCAATTATAGTTGTTGGCTATCTGGTGTATCGATGTTTCAGGTATCTTTTTGGCGCTCATGGCGGCAACGAAGACAAGATTGCGAACGCAAAGCCTTCTTTTATCTGGTACAACATTTCGCAATGTCTCAGTCGTTGGTTTTTTAGAATTTATAACGGTATGAAAATCTACAATTACGAATACGTGCCGGTTGGTCAACAGTTTGTAACAGTTGCCAATCATGCTTCTATTTTTGACGGCTTCATTATGGGTGGCGCAGTAAGACTGCCGCTGTTTATTATGGTAAAAAAAGAAGCTTTTGACAACCCGATCAAGGGCTTTTATCTGCGTAAAGTGCTGTGTTTTCCGGTTGATCGCTTTAAAATTGATGCTACGGCCATTAAAACGGCAATGAAAGTGCTTAACGATGGTTATAATCTCGGTCTTTTTCCTGAGGGCACGCGCAACAGAGAAGGCAAAGTCGGCACTTTCAAGTCTGGTGCTATAAAGTTTGCGCTCAAGAAAAAACTGCCGATCTTACCCGCTTACATAGCCAACTCACATCTGCTGACTCCGCCTGGCAAGGTGCTTCCCCACCCGGCAAAGATGTCGGTGCATTTTCTTGAAGTCATCGACACAAAAGCAGAGCTCGAAGCAGGCAAAACCGAAGACCAGATTCTTGAAATGCTCTATGACCGCATTTGCAAAAAAGGAACAGAAGTCATGGGATACGAAGTCAGAGAAACTGCCGCTATTGAAAAAGATACCCCCGAACTTTCTACTGACAACGCCTGATTGCCATGCATCATGATTTAAAACCTGCCAGAAACCACAGCTGCTGGCTGAAGGTTGATTACGCAGCCCTGTTTGAAAACATCACGCGCCACGCCGCTCAGGCACCATTTTTCGATTTTACGGTGCCATTTCTTGCCGCTATCTGGCCTCATATAGAAGAAGACATGCTGCGCTCAGGAATCGAAGGTGTTTTGAGCCTTAACCCGCGTGATCTGATTACAGCAAGCCCCTCATTGCAACGAATTCTTAAGCCCGGCTTCAAGCCAGGTGAAGCCGGTTACGCACCAGAAGGTCTTATACCTGTTCTGAGTTCATTTTCTGAATGTCTGAGCCTGTCGAACATGGCACAGATGTGCGACAAACGCCTGAGCTTTCTTCTGCTGGTGCGCTCTACCGACACTGAGTTCGGCTCAGGCGACTGGGGTTTGAGCTCTATCTGCGAAAAAATTGTCAATCTGCCAATGCTTGATCTGCACGGATTTTATCTGCGCCGGCCGCCGGCAGCGAATGAAACAGGCGTATTGCGCAAGCTTATGCATCAGGCAGAAGCAGATCAGGGTATGTTTGTGGCTCCGCTTTCTGAAGAGAGTCGAGGCATAAAAAATTGTAAACCCTTTATTGCATGGGAAACCCTGGCCCTGGAAGAAAACAGCAAGGGCTGCTTTCCGGTCGAAATCGGCTTTTGGGCTTTTCCATTGCACTCTGCACCTGATTACCAGATTTTTCAGGCAGATCTCGGCCGTTTGCACGGGCTTCCGGCTGATTTTCCGGTGCAGATTGGCGGGCGCCCGGCAAAGGTTGTCAATGTGCAGCCAGAAACAAGTGAATATATTATTGACGGGCATTTTCCTGGGCCTTTTCCGGTACAGAGCCATTTAACAGGCGGAGCACAGCATGAACCAATAGATCTGCGTCTCTGGCAAAAAGCAGATCTGCAGAACTTTCTCGGGCATATTAAAAACTGCCCGGTCTATCTGCAAAAATCAGACGGCCTGCTGGAGCTTCT
>SABV01000681.1 GCA_009928855.1 Erysipelotrichia bacterium
TTCGATCTGGTGGGGCAAGTGTTTTTCTTTTGAATTTTACGTTTGTGTGCGCAAAAACAACCTGAGAGTGCATTTTGACATAATAGAATGTGCATGCTACATTGCGGATTCAATGGGAATTTTTTGGCAGGGATAGCACCGGTGAATTTATTCTGGCTGGCTTATCATCATTTTCGATCTCAAACTTTGCGTGCCTTGCATGAGGCACGAATGTTTTTAGAATTTGTCTTTTTGGGCAAAAAACCGTGTGGATGCTGGAAAATTCAGGTGACCGGCAAGAGTCTGTGGCCATGGCTGATCGAAAGTTTACAAGAAAATATTTTGCGATTTTACCTCGAAACTTCTGACTTTGAAGGGCTGAAAAGCCTGTTTCGCCATGGGATATCGGTTAACACGGAAGTTTGCGGAAATACTTTGCTTTGCTGGGCGGTTGAAAAGCAAGATTCTTCTCTCGTTTTTTTTCTCCTCGAAAACGGTGCTTATCCTGACTCTATGAATGCGCAAAGCCCTTCAATTCTTTTGAAGGTTTTTGAAAAAGCAAAAGGGATACAAGACGCTGCGTCTGAGGGGTTTAAGATGGTTAAAATGCTGCTCGAAAAAGGAGCCGAGGTAAATGTGGCTGATCGTTGTGGCGATTCTGCGGCAATGATAGCACTGAATAGCATGAACATGCCGTTGTTTTGCCTGTTAATCGAGCATGGCGCTGACGTCAATCGAGGCGGCAAGGTCGAGTCTTTGCTTGCTGCAGCGGTCAGAATGCAACTTCCGGAGGCTGTTCGGCTTTTGCTCGCGCACGGGGCAGAAATGACCACGGATTCTGACGGCCGTCCCTTGCTGCACACAGCTATTCTGATGAACAATCCAGAAATCGTGGAGTTATTGCTTGAGCATGGCGCTGACGTGAAGGAGCGTGATGACAACGGCGAAACGCCCTTTCTGCTTAATGCTGGTGGCTATTGCAACGAAGCTATTGCAACAGCTCTTCTCAAGTTTGGGGCTGATATCAACGAAAGAACTTCTGATGGCGGCGGGGTGCTTCACATTGGGCTCTACAGCTTTGAAGCCGAAAAAGATTCTCAATGGTTCGATTTTCTTCTTAATCATGGCGCCGATCTTGAAATGGAAGACAATGAAGGGATTACCCCCTTCGCGTTTGCCATGCAATTCGAAAAGCTTTCATTGATGGATTACCTGTTGTCACGCGGGGTTGATCCTGATGGCATCAATCAAAAAACCATGCCGCCACTGAT
>SABV01000013.1 GCA_009928855.1 Erysipelotrichia bacterium
TCCATCATCTGGCCAAGCACGCCGTCAGAAAGCAATAAAACAGGATTTCTGAAACGGTCGGCAAATTCAAAGCCGGCAATAGTCATGTCGGCCATTTCCTGGACAGAGTTAGGGGCAAGAACCAGAGTGCGATAATCGCCATGGCCGCCACCCCTGGTAGCCTGCCAGTAGTCAGACTGAGCAGGAGCAATATTACCAAGGCCCGGGCCACCACGCATAACGTTAACAAGCAGACATGGCACTTCTGCACCGGCTATATAAGAGATGCCTTCCTGTTTCAGGCTTACACCGGGGCTGGAACTGGAGGTCATAACCCTTGCACCAGCGCTGCCCGCGCCATACACCATATTTATAGCAGCGATTTCGCTCTCAGCCTGAACAAAAACACCATCAACTTCTGGCAGACGTTTCGCCAGATAAGCGGGCAATTCAGACTGGGGAGTAATAGGATAACCGAAATAGTATCTGCAACCGGCCAGTATAGCGGCTTCGCCAATCGCTTCGTTACCTTTCATCAGTACCTTTTCAGCCATTTCTCAGCTCCTTATTATTCTTCTTTATAAATTTCTATTGCTACGTCAGGACAGCTTCTGGCACAGATGGCGCAGCTGGTACATTTAGCTTCATCCGTCATTGCGGCCGGGTAGACGCCCTTTGAAGTCAGGTGGTCGGCAAAAGCAAGAATCTTTAACGGGCATCGGGAAATGCACAGCCCACAGCCCTTGCACAGACTTTCGTTTATAACCCATTTAGACATTTTGTCTTTCCTCCGGTTTTAGTTCAATGCATGCTTCTGGAGCAGACGATCTTAAATAGATACAACTTAACGGAAAATTTTTCAATTATTACGCAAAAAACCCAGATAAAAATGCTATGAAGGCACCGTTCCAAAATGCCACGGCACGCTCCAATAGCGTTCAAGCACGAAAACAGGCAGCCCGTCATACTCAAAAAAGCCAGGCAACGAGGGAAGGGTGGCGCCCAATTGCACAGCCAGCTTAGAATCGGCAACGGCAAAACCCGTTTTTCTTCCGGTTTTTTCTGCAAAATCACGCACTCTGTTGAGACCTTCGATAAAAAGTTCAACCGACGTTTCATTTGAAATATTGGGGTTCGCAATGATATGAGTCACGTTCATGGCACTCAACGCGCACATATGAGCAAAATTTGCAGCCAGTTCCGCCGGATCTGAAAACCCGGGACGAAAGGGGTTGACTACAAAATAAACACTTGCTCCACGCTTATCCGCAAGATCTTTAAGCCGGCCAAGAGGGCGCAAACCAGGCTCTCCGCCGCCGATATCACAAACGACAGGATGTTCGGTCTGTTCAAGGGCTCCCCAGGCTGCCGCAGGCAGAGCCGGGATGTCTCCGGCAACCACACGTTTTTCCGGGCACACAACGGCCACGCCACGGGCCTCAACCTCATCCCTGAGTCTGCGAACCCTGAAAAAAGGGTTAACAATATCCAGATCGACCAACGTCGAACTGCCGTATCTTCCGGCGTTGTAGACGGAGAGATTTAAAGCCAGCTCGGTTTTGCCGGCGCCCGCGCCACCAATTAAAAAGGTGGCGGGGGCAGAATTTCCGTTAAAAGGCAGATTCATCAGAGGTCAGATTCGCGCCTTGCGAGTTCCATGAATTTATCGTAACTGGGATCATCAACACGGCCGATCATTTCGTGAATTACGATTTCCATGGTGGTGATAACCGCGCCAGCCCTGCGCATTTTTTCCAGCGCAACTTTCCAGTTTACTTTTTTTGATGAGCTGGTGGCATTTAATACAACGTGAACTCTGTAGCCACGGCTGATAGCATCAAGAACTGTCGGGCAAATGGATATATGAGTTTCCATGCCTGCGACAATAAGAGTGTTAGTACTCATAGCTTCAAGACGAAGAGTCAGATCTTCGCTGCCAAAGCAGCTGTAACGACTTCTTTTAATCGGCTCCAGCCTGGGAACAAGTTTTTTAATTTCTTCGATTGTTCCGCCGAATTTTTGAGGCGAAAGTTCGGTAAGAACTATCGGCAAGCCGATCATACCAGCAAATGAAACCAGAGATTTAATATTGTTAATCATGGCTTCTTTTTTGTAGATTGGCTTGATGCATTTTTTCTGCGCATCACAGATGAGCAATACGCTGCCTTCTCGAGAAAGGATGTCGGGATGTCTCATAGTCTGATTTTCTCCTGGCCTAAATAGTCAACTTGAAATTTTCACCGCAGTTGTTGTCCCATTTCTGGTGCAGATTACTGTTCTGGTCTATGGATACCAGATTGAAACAGTAATTTACTTCTTCGCCATGGGGAGCCCAGATCGTTGCCCTGAAAATTCTTGGCACTTTAATCTGATGAATTCTGGAAGCCCGCCCCTTTTCATACAGCCTGTCGCCAAGGCGATAAGGGGAATGGCTCACCGAAAATTCGTCGCCCCACTCTATTCCATCAACCTCAAGCTCGGTATCCTGCGGATAAACCCAGCCGTCAAGGCTCCAATGCAGTTTTACATGCACACAAGTCCCTGAATGATCGATGTATTCAATATTCTTTGGCATTATCAGTTGAGTAAAAGTATTACTGACTTTTTCACTGCCATCGAGATAACGCACCTGAAAAAAGTAATGAAACAGATAACGCTCCGCACCTTCAAAATGCGTGGGAATACGTAAAATCCATGATCGTTTTAACGGCGAAGTACCCCATTCCGGCATAAGAGTAAAGCTCTGCATATGTTGCCAGTCAGCGGGGCAACTCACATGACCAAGAGCCATACTGAACGAAACCGACTCGATGTTGTCTTCCTGGTCTACCCATTCCTTTTTGAGGTAGGAAAAACCCTCAAACGGTCTGGTAAAAGGCACTTCCTGAGCAATTCCATCGGATGATGTTTTTTTCTGGAGATCCTGCTCAAGCTGATGTACAGCAACTCCGGGTTCTGTGGTCATTGATTTACGTCCTGAAATTTAGCGCTATCAAAGTATAACACAACAAGCTCGAAATAATAAAGAGTAACTACTCGCCAATTGATTTTTTTGCGGCATCAATATCTTTTATCATTGCCTGCGCATCTTTAAAAAGCTTACCATCTGGAGCCAGGCTCATAACACGCTGAAAAATTTTTACCGCCTGATCAAAAGCCGCTGCATCTCCGGCAAGGCCCTTGTCGGTCCAGGCAAGGCCAAGATGATAGCTATACTCAGCATTATCAGCCTGTTTGGCCAGTGCTGCCTCATATTTTTCAATAGCTTCATCAAGCTTGCCCTTTTTATAAAGCTCATAGCCCTGACTATGTATTTCGGCCGCTTCTGCGGCATCTGCACCACCGGCCGGGCCGCCGACCTGAGCAGTCCCACTGGCTGAACCAGCCCGACGCCTTTTTTTTATTTTTGCCCAGACATCTTCTTTTTGCTTTTCTGCCATTTCTTTTTCGTAGGCTTCCTGTGCCAGACGTTCTTCTTCAGCCTGCCTGGCCAGCATGATTCGCTGATTTTCCTGGTCGCGCCACTTACCCAGAGCTAAAAATATCGGTCGCAAGCGCTCGGCATAAACTCCCGGGTCAGCTTTCAAAGGCTCAAGAACTTTTTCTGATTCCTGATATAAACCGTTGATAAACTGCAAAGCTCCATAATAATAGCGAGCCTCAAGATCGCCGGGCCCATTCATGAATCTCGCGGCAAAAACCTCGTTGCCCTTTACCATCAAGCCTCGATCGTCTATGCCCGCAATAGAGGGATCTGCGATAACTTTGCCAAAATAAATATCAAGGGCTTCGTTAAGACCACGGTTTTCAAGAGCAGAAAAAACATCTGAAAGCGGTCCCGCTTCATTGGAATCAGACAAAAGCTTAATCTCTTTTTCTTGTGGTTTTTCAGGAGCAATTTCAACATCATCGAAGCTCAGCAGGTCTTTCTCAGTGGTATCAGCCTTGACCCGGTCTTCTGGTATAACAAGACCATAAGGCCTTAATCTGGTACCAGAACCGATAAGAACCATTGCTTCACTGATAACCGGATCAGCAGCTTTTGTAACAACAGGCTTTTTTATTTCGCCGAGCATCTTCTGAAGCTGCACGACCCGCGGATGCTCAGGAGCCTGTAAAGCCGCTTCCCGAAGCAAACGGCGCGCCTGTTCCATGTCTTTAAGATCAACATAAACCTGAGCCAGCCAGACTCTTGCCGAAAAATTCTGACGATCTATAAGCAATATATTCTCAAACTCAAGCGCCGCACCGCTTAGATCTCCGCGCTCATAACATTTTTGACCGGCCTGCAAAAAACTGCTGACATCATCATCGGTTTGAGCCATTACAGAATAATAGCCCGCACCCGCTGCCAGAGCAAATACAAAAAATATTGCTAATGTAATACTACGAAAAATCATCGAAAATTTATTTCCTGGCCGAGTACGGCGATTCTTATGCTGTTTCGCGCTCTGGTGGGAAACACATGCAATTGTTTGCCGGTGTAATTGATGCCACCGGCCGCTATCATCTCAAGAAAACCATCACCATTGAGGTCTGCAAAAGTCAGCGGTGCAACCGTTTTGCCGATATATTTGGGAAAACCTGCCAAAGGCGTGCCGTTACGAGATAAACCCATCACATAACCGGCTTTTTCTGCTGTTCCTTTCGGGTCCCAGGCAGTGAAAAGCAGATCAAGCTTACCATCGCCATCTATATCTAAAATGCGCGGCGCATGATAAATTGCATGCCCGGTTTGAAAAGGCCAACCCGCCCTGGGTGAACCGTTTTTATCGCAAACCGTTATTGTGCCGTCGGCCTGGGCGATAACAAACTCATCTCTACCGTCGCCATCAAGATCGGCAAGGCGTGGAGCAGTATGTGATCCGTCGGTCAAAGCAAATGTGCTTATCTGCTTGCCCTCGGTGTTCCACATCACAAATTTTTTATCAGGGGTGGTGGTAAATATTTCTTTAACACCATCACCATCTATATCCCCGGCATCAACATCGAATGGCCACGTCAAATTAGCAGTTGTATCCTGTGGCCAACCGTTATTGGGCGTGCCTCCAGAGCCAAGAATCATTACTTTTCCGCTATCATCCTTGCAGATGATTTCTTTAACTCCGTTACCGTTAATATCGCGTGCAATCACAGAAGCAGAAACAGATGAGTTCATTCTGGCTTCCCAGATCAGGCGCCCCTGATCATCAACCCGACTCACTGTGCCGGCTTTTGAGCCAATAAGCACACTATAGACACCAGAACCGTCCATATCAGCAATCTCAGGGGCAGCAACAAGTATCTTGCCCCTGGTATTCAGCACCCATTTTTCGCGGCCGAGAGCATTTAGACAATAGACTTTGCCATCTTGAGAGGCGACAACTATTTCTGTGGTGCCATCATTATCAAGATCTGAAAGCTGTACTTCTGCCAGAATCGGCCCGCCGGTCTGTTTTGGCCAGTATGGCGGGCGAAAGATTTCTTTTCCGGTGGATGAGAAAATATGAACCTTACCGTCGGTGGCCCCAAAAATAATATCCTTGTTGCCATCACCGTCAAAATCATCAATGACTTTCGGCTGACCGTATATATCGCCATGCACCTGAGCCTCAAACCCTGTAAAGCCTTGGCCAGAAACCGGTTGCACAAAAAAAGACTGCGAGAACAGCAGCAAACCAAACAAACCTGCAGACAGACTTTTTCGCATTCCTTTACCCCCTGGCTCAGTAAACAGAGTGATCTCGATAAACCTTGATGAGCGCACGCGTCTCGGCAGTAACACCAGTAGGCTTGACCAGACCACGCGTCACGACTTCCCAGATATCGTAATTGCCGACCCGAATACCTTTTGAATAGTGAGGCACGTTATAAAACGTTCTATTGGCCTCTTCATACGGCTTCACGCTTACAACTTCATATTCTCCATCGGCAAAAGTCATGTTGTATTCTTTATCAACCCTGTCTGTGGAATACTTTGAAGGATATTCGAGATTGTGATTATTCATGTTGTACTGATTGCATATATTTATTTTAACCTTTTCGATGGCAGCCTGGGCAAAATTTCTCGCCTTTATGCGATGCGCCTCGGTAAGAATCATATCAGTGCTCAACCGTGAGCTGAGCCAGTATGAGACTCCGAGAATACCAAAAATCAACAGCATTATCAGTGCTGTCATGGCGATAAAACCGCCTTTTGGGGCTCTACTCAAAGCTTCAGTCATATGTTTTCACCGTTTTAACGCAAACCAGATCTGTCTCAAGCCGCACCGCAAAATCAAGGGTTTCAATGCGGCCAGGGCTTTTGGGATCTGTCATAGTCAATGAAACCAGTATCTGCCTGATATCGCCGGTGTCGGGGGCAAACTGGAGGCCGGCGGCTTGTTCCGCAATTGCCTTGCGCCGGGTGGTGCCGTTGTAATCCTGAACTTCTCTTATCAGCTCTCCTTTTTCGAGAAAATATCTGATGCGATCGCGACGGTTGATATCTGAAATCGAAGTTAAAAAGAAAACCACTTCTTCGCCACCATTGGCCGAATCTTTATCTTTATCGTAAATCGTCACGAGGTTGGGAAACAAGTCGCCAATCTTCTCGCCCTGCAGATAAATGTGCCCGTCTTCATCCTGTTTAAGAATGGGGTTTATCTGCTTCAAATCTGTAAAAATCTGTTTCATGACCAGTTGAATTTTCTGGTTGAATTCCATGTGTTTCTGTCCCCAGGCAAACGTGGCAAGGTTACTGCGAAACACCATGATCAGAACAAGAACGACCAGAGCTATAACCAGTGAGGAAATGCTCAGCTCAACCAGAGTAAAACCTTTATTGAACGCTCTTTTTAACATCAGAAATCAGCCGAAGTTTTAAGATTTAATGAATTTGTATTTGCACGATACGAAAGCAGGCGGTATTCTTTTTCGATGCCGTTTTCAAACCAGCTGAGAATAACCGTCAGCTGTAGAAGGTTGGTCTCATTGGCACCGGTGCCGAGAATAGTGTGCCCGGGCGCACATTCTACAGTTAGAGAGCCGGAAGCCTTGTATTTTTTTATAAAAGCAGCCGGCAATTTAAAATCGGGGTAGTCTTTGTCGGGAACAGTAATAGTTATTGGCACTGTTTTCCAGATAAATGAGTCGCTTCTGGCGCGATCAAGAATGTTTTGCGCAACAATAGAAGCTTCTAAAAGAATGCCGCCTTTTTCTACGGTTCTGGTTCCGCTCAAAAACATCATTAAAACAGGCACAACGCCAACCCCGATAATAAAGACAGACAAAAGAACCTCTATAAGAGAAAACCCCGACCTGCGAACTTTTTGCAGCATCAGTAGCCCCTCCTTTTGCGGGCTTCGACATCAGGAGAAACATATTCCTGTTCATATTTTTCAAAATTCTGCAAATACTCAATGCCCGCACGGGCATTTTCGGCAGCGTGGGAGTTCGGGTAAGTTTCGACAATTCTTTTATAAGCCTGCAAAGCCCGATCATTCGACTTACTGCGGAAATAAAGTTCAGCGATGCATAGCTCGGCGACGCTGGCCTCTTCTGTATTCGGATATCTTTTGACCAGTTCATCAAAAAGTTCAATAGCCTTCGAAAATTCTCCCTTTTCCATCATATCTACACCCTGCAGATACTGTTTTTCAAAAAAGGAGCCGCCGTTTTTTTTTGCAGCTTTTCTGGTGGCGTCTCCAGAATCTATGGAATAATTCAACCCGGTCTTGGCGAGCAAATCAACAGGTTGTTCAACCGCCTGCTGACCACCGCTCTTTTTCTGAGAAGATGAGGCTGCCGAAGAAGAGCGTCTGGAAACGCCGAAATCACTTTGATCCCCGACTTTTTTGCGGCAGCAACCCGTTGCTAACGACAATGAAACTGCCAGCAACACAATAAAAACAAGTCGGAAAAAAAAGACTTTCATGCGGAATCAGCAGAGATGGCAGGAAATCGTCTTGGCGATGCTTTCCACCAGCCCCTTGATTTCGGATTCATCAGGACCTTCGGCCATTACACGAACAAGGTCTTCTGTGCCAGAGGATCTCACCAGCACACGGCCACGGCCAGAGAGGCGTTTTTCGGTATCGTGAATAATGTCGACAATTTCGGGTATTGCATCAAAGTTTTTACTTTTAACTCTTATGTTTACGAGCACCTGAGGCAATTTACTCATTACACCGCTCAGTTCTTTGATTGAAGCGCCTGAGTCACGCATGATTTTTAAAAGGTTACAGGCTGTGAGCAATCCATCACCGGTAGTAGCGTGTTCAGACAAAATAATGTGACCACTCTGCTCGCCACCGACAATTGACTGAGTTTTTAACATTTCTTCGAGCACAAAGCGGTCGCCCACCCTGGTTTTAAAAACCTTGATATCGTTGTTGCGCATAGCCAGATCAAGCCCCAGATTTGCCATTACAGTCGTCACCAGAGCATTTCCAGGCAATTTTTCGCGATCTTTCAGGTATTTTGCGGTAATTGCAAGAATAAAATCACCATCGATAATGTCACCGTCACTTGATACGGCAATAACACGGTCAGCATCACCGTCAAAAGCAAAACCAATATCAAAATGCTCTTTTTTCATCACACCAAGAATGGCGCTCATACAGGTTGAGCCAACTCCATTGTTGATATTGATGCCGTCAGGGCTTACGCCAATGGCGTCAACACTGTAACCAAGATCAGAAAAAAACTTCGGTGCCCAGCGTGCAATCGCACCATTGGCGCAGTCAAGAGCGATCTTCAATTTGCGTGATCCAGCGTTTTCACCGGCAACACGGGCAAGATTACTAAGCCAGAAACTGATAGAAGAATCATCGGTATTAATTGTGCCAACATCTGCGCCGACAGGCATATCAAGCCTGTTATTGGCAATCAGTTCTTTTTCGATCGCTTCTTCGATCTGATCACTTATTTTAAAGCCATCAGCTCCAAAAATTTTGATGCCGTTATCAGCAAAAGGATTATGTGAAGCGCTGATCATAACGCCGCCCATACCTTGAAGTTCACGTGTAATGTAAGCAACCGCAGGTGTGGGTACAACACCAAGAAGACGGGCTTCAGCTCCCATTGAGGCAACGCCTGCCGCCACAGCATGTTCAAGAAGATCGCCCGAGCGCCTGGTATCTTTAGCTATAAAAACAGGGCGGTCCTGTTTTTTATGGTTAAGCATAAGCTGTCGTGCAGCAAGTTGAGCAATGCGATAAGCAGTGTTGCCATCGAGGGGAAATTTGTTCGCCAGGCCTCTTACGCCATCAGTTCCAAAAAGTCGGGCCATCGTTTAAGCACTCCTGAAAAATCAACTTTTTCTGAGTATATCATAACAGCCGAAAATATCAGAAAGAGATTATTCTTAAGTTGGTGCAAACACATAGAGGCAAGTTTACTTACAAAGTTCACGCTAAAATACCGGATTCCGGGTTTTTGCCCTTAATAAAGCCCCTTCACGATAGTTTAACGCCATTGCTTTGGTTTGCTTAATTTTGCTTGCATTAAAGAAGATTCTGGGAATATACTGCCATGATCAAAGCTATTGCGATATGACTGTTGCCCAGCTTAACGGGTGACAGTTTTTTTCGTTAAAAATAAAACATAAAAAAATGGCGGGCAAGGAATTGTTTAAATCACACACGCTTACTGACACGGCAAAATTCTTTTTGAATGACCTGATTCACTGGGTCAGTTTCAACGAAGAAATAAACGCCATAGTAGACAAACTTAACCAGACTCTCGATGAACCACCAATAAAACTCGGGCACCGACATGTTTCGCACCCCGGCGGTTTTGGCAGAGAATTTGGTCGGCGGCGACTCAGCATCGCTGAAGCTTATATCATTATCGCACGTTTCCAGAGCCCCGAAAATTACGAAGCCCGTCTTCAGGCGTTGCGCATATTGATAGAGCAGTCTTTGCACGCAAAGACGATCAACATGCCCATAAACACTGCCAGAGTTCAGATTTTTCTAATGAAAGAAGCCGTAAAAGCCCATGGGAACAGGCGCAAACAGATGGAGCACGTTGCCGATTTTGGTCTTGCATCGTTTGGGCACGAAGCGGTCATTCGCGGGTTTCTGAAAGACAAGGGTTTGATAGAAGTGCCCGAAGAGGGCAAGCCTCTGAAAAAGCTTAATCTGGGCTGGGATGACCACGTACACGACTCTCTGTCGGAGGGGCGCAAGTCCCCGACCCACGTATTGATGGACGCCTTTGTAAAAGGAATTTCGCGAGTCACTCTTGTTTATAACACAATCGAAGAAGAGCGCATGATCACCGAAGCAATCTCTGCCGGTGAAATACTGGGCATCGCTGTCGAGATTGGCATTGAATTCAGCATTGGACATGGTGGCAGCCGTCGACATTATATGTATGCTCCGCCAGTATTCAACAAAAGCCGCGAGTTTTTTGCATTTTTAAAAGAGCATGAAGAAGACCTGGCGCAGTTCAGAGCAGGTTTGCAAAAAAACGCCGAAAATCGCTACCAATCTATTGTTTCTGTCATAAAACAATTTAATGAAATTCATCTGCCGAAACTGAATGAAGAATTTTCGAACGATAGCCCATGCTGGTTTGCTCCCCTTACGGAAGACGAGTTAAACCGCATTGTAGCCTGCGGGCAGCCTTCGAGAGAGCACCTCAGCGAACTTCTTTATGAACGCTTCAGAAAAGTTTTTCATCGACGCGTTCTGCTTTTTAAAACCCAGGCTATGGCTGCCGAAGAACGTTTTCGAAAAGGCATTTTCAGCCAATGGGAACTGGACGCCATTCATACCAGATACAAAGAATGCCGCCACACTTATACTCATCTTTCTCGTGCTGACCTGGCGGCTAAATATCTGGCTTCACGCAGTTCTGTAGATTACAACAGCTGCTTTGACAGTGAATTACCGCTGCTTGAAACCCTCGGACGTCTACCGGGAAAAATTGTATTGATTCATCCTATTGAGCTTGGCTTAAAAAAAGCCATAAAACACGTAATTGAATTCGCCGGTTATATTACTAATGTCGAGACAATGAATCTGCGCGACAGCGCTTCAAGAAATCCTTCAGATGTAATTGTCTTCAACAAATTCATTTTTTACCTCAATAATCGGCCGGTCAGCGAAATGGTCGGGTTTCTAGAGCAACACGACGTTGCCGGCATACCCCTCGAAAATCTTGAAACAGCAAGGGCGCTCACAGAGCAGAGGGTTATAGTTCCAAACTGTGGCAGCGATTCGACCGGGCGTAACAAATTGATCCCAGGAATGGGATTCATAAGATCATCGATGATTTCGCCCGCTATCAAAAAAGAATACCTTGAACGACACATTCTGCTGCCAAAACCAATCGCAAATCTTTACCTGAGCAGGGGTAAATGGTCGAAAGAACTGCATTACGACGAGGGCGACCAGGAAACGATCGTATGCATGGGAAAACAATTGCCGCCTCTTGAAAGCAAAATTGGCGATGAAGAAGAAGTTGAATTTGTTGGCATTACAAGGTTCTGGCGCTACTTGAACCCCAACCTGAAAAACGTTTTCAGACTCATTGTAAGCTTCTCTGTAGCACTTTACTGGATGTTCGTAGTGCAATTCGATGGCGACATACTGGCAGGAACCATCTTTGCTTCGATCTGGTTCTTTATAACCTTTTACCGTAACGTGCTCGTAGACCTGATAGCGTCGTCTGGAACAAATTTTAAAAGTTGGAATTTGCAAAACGTAAACTTTGACAATGCCTACCAGTCAATATTATGGACAGGTTTCAGCGTTCCGATCATGGGAGTAGTTAAAAATAATTTTGACCTGCTCTGGCCAGGCATAAAAACAGGTATATTTTTTGAAAGCAGCAAATTTTTCTGTATCTGCATTGCCAACGGCATTTATATATCGCTGCACAATCGCCTGCGCAACTTCGACACCAATGTCATCAAAGCCAATTTTTTCAGATCAGTTTTATCATGGCCTATTGCAACGATATTTGCGCCGGTCGGCAATATGTTTGGTGTGCCGAGCATTGTTCAGGCAAAACTCTGGTCTGACGTGGTGGCAGGCTTCATAGAAGGCGGTGCTAAATTCAGTCAGCGCTTTACCTTGCGCAAACGCGACCTGACCGAAATTTTACCCAGACTGCATTCTGATGACAGAAACGAACGCATAACCGCCATGCTTGATATTCTCTATATCTGGGCGCGCGCACCACGGGGAAAAACATGCCTGAGACTGCTGTTCTTGAACAAACCATCTATTGGCGAGCGAATCTGGCGGCGACGGCGTGAAACCGTTGAAGAAGCTCAGATTCGGGGCAAAAGATATCGTGCTCTATACAACAGACTTCTTGAACTTTTCAACTATGCCGGCATGCTGAATATTCTTACAGAATATGCTCTCAGCCACTTTAGCGGTCGAGATGCAGTCGAGTTAACAAACCTGATAGGCATGGAATCAGAAGAATTTCTGGCCTGGCTGCAACAACTCGAACAGCATTTCCCGCCTGAACCCGCAGCCTGACATAGACAATAACGCAAAACGCCCAGAACCATGAGGTCTGGGCGTTTCACACCGACTCAAATCGGTCGGAAAATTACGGCGCTACAGTTGTGGCTATTTCAGCAGCCTTAATCATAACTTCAGAATTGAGGATGAGAATGCCTGTAACCATCGCAAACAGACCTACCGACTCAGCGACGCCCATAGCAACTACTATATTACCAAAACCCTTGCCACCGTTATCGACCAGACATCTTACACCGGCGCCACCGATCATACCCTGAGCATAAGCAGAATACAATTCGCACAGACCAACGCCAACAGCAATACCCATAAGGACTGGCCCATTTTCGGGAACGCGTGCAAAGGGTTCCATGAGAATAAAAAGAATCATGCAATACAGTGTCTGACTGACGGGCATACCAACAAGACCAACAAATTTACCAGAAAGCGGCTTGCCTTCTTTGCCTTCTTTAGCCCAGCCTCCGGCTGCTGCCGTGGCTGCAGCATGAATGCCGAGACTGCTTCCAAGGCCGCCAAAGCCCATTATCAAACCCAAAGAAAGTTTCCCAAGAATAGACATTAAAGATAGCATAATTACGCTCCTTGAAAGATTTACCTGATTTCCTTAAATGGATCATACTTGCGCCCAGCCCAGTCGAGCTCAAGATGATTCGAGAATTCGAGCAGGTTCAGACGCACACCATGCGCCAGAATCCCGATGATACCAAGAATTATGTTAATACCATGTCCCACTATCCAGATGGGCAGCTTCAACAATGGCAGCGACAACCCCATCAGAGTCACCGAAGGCATCATGGCAGCAATGTTATTGAATGCCTGAGCCATTTTACCACCGGCCAGGCCAACCGCCCAGAGACGAATGTAGCTGAGAACATCTGAAAAAGCCGATGACGCATTTTGCAGAATAGACAAAAAGCCAGCCAGAGCACTCTTAAAGATATTGAAAGACGGCGCTGTAAATAGCAGAATAAGCGCAAGCGAAATTTTAAACATCGGCACAACCCATTCTGTCGGCAGAACAAAAGCACTTCCGAGAATGAGCTGGCAGATTAACCCATACATTGCCCACAAAAACACTATCCAGCCTGCTTCGCCAAGAATAGAGAGGTCTATCTTACGGCGGCGAAGTTTTATGAGATGAGCCATGGTCAGGTGTGCTGTCCCCATCAGGAAGCAAAGCCCCTTTAAGAGAAGCGAACCGTTTTTGGTTTCGGGGTTAAACTGATTTGAATCAATCAAATAATATGTTTCACCAAACCACGCATTAGTGAGCACCCCATAAACAAAGGCGCCACCGAAGAGAAAAATCCCCAGTCTGAGAAATTGGGGGTCAGCGCCACGACGAACAAGAGGTTTGTAAGCAAACAATAACGGCAAAATAACAAGCAGACCATAACCGGCATCAGCAATAAGAAAAGCTGCAAACACCGTCAGCATTGAAAGAAACAAACCACTGGTATCAGGCTCGTTATAGCTTGGCGTAAGCCCCATGAAGTCATAAAGAGGGGCAATACTCGAAGCCCATGGCGAATTTTTCAGACTGGTCGGCGGCATATCGCCTTCACCAGGATCTTCAAAATTCATACCAACATTGACAACAGCGTCTTCAAAGGCTTTTTGCAGGTTATCAACAGCATCTTCAGGACACCAGCCGGTCAGAACAAATATTTCTTCGGCGTTATGAACTCCAGATTCTACTTCGGCGTAACGTTTTCGGTTAAGAAGTTTTCTGTAGTGTTTTTCGAGATCATCACGGCGAAGGGCAAGGCATTCGAGAGCACTTTCGTGCTCAGCAACAATCCGCTGGCACGCAAGAATTTCATCTCGAATCTGCGCCATTTCTCTGACGGGCAGGGCAACAGCTGTCAATTTGTCTGAGGTCTTGATTTCAGTTCTGGAGACAGCAACAAACAGACTGCTTTCAGCCTCGGCCTTTACAAGAGAGGTTGCTTCAGCCTCAATGCTTTCATAAGCATCCAGCGGGCCCTTGAAGAGAGCGATATTGAGCCCTGACTCTTTTAAGACAGCAATATCTTTAAGACCCAGTTCACCCCAGGGTGCAATTTCTTCAAGTTCACGATTCAACGCGGCAATTTTATCTCTGGTCTCTGGAATAGCCCGATTGTGAGACAGAGTTTCTTCGACAACTCTTGTGGGAGTACCGGGGGTGGCGAGTTTGTCGCCACCACATTTGACGGTTATTTGCGAAAGCAGGTTTAAAGCTCTGAAACAATCTTCTAGGGCTTCGTTGACATTGGCCGGCACCTTAACCTGTGCGGGTTCTGCCGGTTCTACATGAACAACCTCTGAAAACCTGAGAACTTCGAGCACTTTTTCACGCTCAGAGGTTCGGGCGGCGAGAAGAAGCTTTTTCATTCTGGTAATCATTTATTTCTCCTTCTCAGCTTGCCGATTTGCCCTTGGCAATCTTCGATCTGCCAACGGCTGCGGTCTGTTCTTCGGCCAGGGCAATGCGAATGAGTCTTGTATTCTCTTTTGCCTGCGGTATCATGACCTTCTCAAACAGGTTTACTCTTTGAGTGACTTTCCGCAGCTCTTTCTGCAGCAAAACTTCCTGTTCGTGCAGAATTTTCACTCGCTCACGCAATTCCATGAGTTCTTTCAGAAATTCCAGGCCCGCATCAACCCACGGAGGCGTGCTGAGCCGGCTGAAATCACTCACTTCATATTCGACGCCAGAAACAACCGGCAGCTTGATGCCTGCCACGTTACGAATGCCGCGCTGAATACTCTTAACCTTAACCAGCCTTGTAACAGGCCCCGGCAAAGATTCACTAAACAGCGCAGCCCAGTCATCGCTATGGCTTATTTTTTCAGCCATCAGCTTGTCGAGCTTGAGGCGCTCAACTCTGACTTTCAGAATTTCAGACTGAATCTGTTGCTTTTTCAGCACCAGAGTCGGCAGAAACCGTTGAAACATGGCAAGTTGACGCCGCTGTCTCAGCAGTTCCGGTCTGGTTTTTTTGATTTTTTCAGCCATAATGCCTCGCTAGCTATTTTTTAGGCCAGAACTGGTCACATAAATTAGATCTGATACCAGTTTCGCGTGGTTCAAAATGTTCTGCGAGAATATTCCAGCATTTCTGCAGGGCATCAAACAATCCAACATTGGCAGAAAAGCTCATGATTTCTTTTTCAAATGTATCGCCGTATTTGAGTAATTTGTTATCCCATTCAGACATTTCAAAACCCATGGCACGCTTTTCTCTGGTTTCACGGCATTTCGCGTAGAGCTGAATACAACCATCCATGATGGCACGGTGGTCATCGCGGGTTTTTCCGTTTACCTGCTGTTTAAGGCGTGAGAGCGAGCCAAACGGGTCGATAACGCCACCCTTTAGATAATACTGACCTTCGGTGATATAACCAGTATTATCAGGAACCGGGTGAGTAACGTCGTCGCCGGGCATAGTAGTAACAGCCATCAGAGTAATAGAGCCACCTTCTTCAAACACAACGGCTTTTTCATATCTGGAAGCAAGCTGCGAATACAGATCGCCCGGATAACCGCGGTTAGAAGGAATCTGTTCCATGGTGATGGAAATTTCCTTGAGAGCGTTCGCAAAGTTAGTCATATCGGTCAGCAGCACCAGAACTCTTTTGCCCCTGACAGCGAACTGTTCAGCTACAGTCAGAGCGATATCCGGAGTCTGCAGACATTCAACGACCGGGTCTGAAGCAGTATGAATAAACATGATCGAACGGCTCATGGCGCCGCCTTCTTCAAGACGATTCTTGAAGAAAAGGTATTCATCATATTTAAGCCCCATACCACCGAACACGATGACATCTGCCTCGGCCTGCAGAGCAATTCTAGCCAGAAGTTCGTTGTAAGGTTCGCCGGGGATTGAGAAAATAGGCAGTTTCTGGCCTTCAACAAGAGTGTTGAAAACATCGATCATCGGAATATTGGTCGGAATCATGCGATGTGGCATGAGCCTTATCGCAGGGTTTACCGCAGGACCACCCACCTCGATAAGGTTATCGGTCAATTCGCCTCTTCCATCTCTTGCCTGGCCGCCACCTGAAAATACACGACCGAAGAGATCTTCTGAAAAGCTGAAGCGCATTGATGAGCCGAGAAAAGAAACCTTATCGCCGGTAGAAACACCACGCGTGCCCGCAAAGACCTGCAATGCCACGTCTTCACCATTAACTCTGATAACCTGAGCAAGAGATGTGCCCCAGCTTCCTTCTACGACGGCCAGCTCTTCATAGCCAACCCCAGTAGCCTTCAGAGTCGCCACGTTACCGGCAATGTTATCGATTCTGGTGTAATATTTACGCATTTGCGGCCTCCTTACGGCTCAAACTGGCCTTGATGGCAGCTTCGGCTGTTTTCATCCTGTCAGTCTGCCAGGGTGCGTAGTTCCAGTCACGGAACTGCTCTGTCAGTGTAAAAAACAGGTCTCGGGCCTGAGACTTGTCTGCAAAAGTGAACTCCTGTCTGAGAACATTGCCAACCATTTCGAAAAGGCACTGCTGACGATCTATCGGACAGGCGGCATCAACTTCGTCAAACGAGTTCTGCTGTAGATAAACGTTATCAAGAAATTCAGATTTAAGATAGGTTACAAAGTCATCGATTGATGTTCCTTCTTCACCAACAACCTGCATCATTTCGAATATGGTCTTGCCACGGCGCAGAAAGTTATGAGCCCAGGCAACCTTCTCGTATTCAATGACGCCAGAATATTTTGACCATGATTCGAGCGGGTCGATAGCCGGGAATCTGCGAGCGTAAGATCTGGCGTAGGAAAGGCCGAGAAAAGCGCCGACAACCTTCAGGGTTCCCTGAGTTACCGGTTCTTCGAAGTTACCACCGGCAGGACTTACGGTGCCACCAACAGTCAAAGAAGCCTGACGACCGTCTTTTAGTTCTACGATACCGCCACGTTCATAAAATCTCGCAATAGAGCTTTCGAGATAAGCCGGAAAAGCTTCTTCGCCGGGGATTTCTTCGAGGCGGCCGCTCATTTCGCGAAGAGCCTGAGCCCATCGTGAAGTTGAATCGGCCAGCAACAACACGTTCAGACCAACCTGGCGATAATATTCACCAAGCGTAATTGCTGTGTAAACAGACGATTCGCGCGCAGCAACAGGCATACTTGATGTATTGCAGATGATGATTGTGCGCTCAATAAGAGTTTTTCCGGTTCTAGGATCTTTCAGATGCGGAAACTCACGCAGGGTTTCAACAACTTCCCCGGCGCGTTCACCGCAGGCTGCCAGAATAACCAGGTCTATTTCAGCATGACGGCTGGTGATCTGCTGCAAAACTGTTTTACCGGCACCGAATGGGCCCGGAATACAATATGTTCCGCCCAACATTACAGGGAAAAAAGTATCGATTATGCGCTGTTTAGTTATCATGGGCTGCTTTGGCAGCAATCTTTCGCGGTAAACACCAAGCGGCAGACGCACAGGCCAGCGCTGAATCATGCTGACAGACAAAGTCTCGCCGTCTTTCTCAAGCACAGCTACTTCTTTGTCAACTTTGTATTTTCCCGCCGGCACAATGCTCTTCACTTTCCATTCACCGTTCAGAGTAAAAGGTGCCATGATAAAGTGGTCAAAAATCTTTTCTTTAACCTTACCGATGTTTTCTGCAGCGGTGACTGTTGAACCGGGTGTTAGCAACGGAGAAAAATCCCAGTCGCGATCGCGGTCAAGAGCTTTCAGGTAATGGCCGGGTTCAAGAAATTTGCCGACCTTCGCGGCCATTTCTGGCAGCGGATTCTGCAAGCCATCGTAAACCATGCCGATCAAGCCTGGTCCGAGTTCTACAGAAAGCAATTCATCAGTGATTTCAACCGGATCCCCTACCTTGAGTCCGCGAGTCAGTTCAAAAACCTGCATATCTGCAAGCTTTCCCCTGATCCTGATGATTTCTGACATGAGTCTAACTCCGTCAGAACGCTGACAATAAGCAACCGCATTTTGTCGAACGGTGCCTTCAACTTCTGCTGTAACCATGTTGCCATAAACGGTAACTATTCGGGCGGTTGAACTCACAGCGTAGTGACCTCCTTGAGAATTTTACGACCCTTTTCAGGGCTTAAACGTGCATATCGATTATGAATTCGCAGTTCAAGCAGATATGCAACAAGTTCATCAATAGTAAAAGAAAACTGGGCAACAAGTCCGCGCAAATAATCTATGCGGGTCTGATCAAGAAATTTTTCAGCCTTCATTGGCTCACTGAAAGACTTGTAGGCCTCGGCAAAATGTGCATTATCCGGCACTTCCGACAATTCTTTCATAAATCCGGGAACAATGGCATCGTGTTCGGCAGCCAGTTTGCCAGCAACCTTCAATCTGTCGATTCTTAGGGCTGTTCGCAGGGAATATTCCCATCGGGCCCACTGCTTTAAAAGAGCAGAACCTGTTTTATCACCCACAGCAATAAGCAATTCAAACCATGCTGCATACACGAGGCTGAACCAGTCAGCTTCTCGGGTGACCGAAAAACTCATAAAGGTATCTACAAAGCTTTCCGGAATTCTGTCAGAAAAACAGGGACGAAAATCCTTATGATCAAGCACGTAATATTGCAATCCGCACTTTTCTATCTCTGATTCACATTCGAGAAGGTCAGCCAGCAACAACAGGTTGTCGTCACTTTCGTCGCGGATTTTTGCCATTACATCTTCGGTCGGAAAAGGTTCTGCAAGAGCCGGTAAGGCGGGCAGAACTGTCAGAAGATAAAAAAAGTTAGCTGCCACAGGTATTATACCGCCTTCTATCAGGCTTCAAGAAGTTTCTTGAGCTCGGGCGAAAGAAGCTTCTTAAAAGATTCGGTTACAGATTCTTCAGTTACCTCAAAAACTTCATTGCCCACCCTCAGTTCAAATCCGGCGCGACTCATTTCGGCGGCCAGTTTTACTGAGGCTCCCTTTTCTTTGAAAAGGGCGACAACTGTTTCGGCAAGGGGCTTAGCAATCTTCTCACCCAGGGCAATTTCCCATTCCTGGCCAGCCTTCTGGCTTTTGAGGAGTTCGCCAATGGCAACCTTAATAATCTCTTTGTCGTTGAGAGATTCGGCAACCTTGCCCTTGAGCAGTGTTGTGCCGACTTCTTCGATGCGTTTACGGAAACTGTTGAGCAAATCTCTGATAACCAGCTTCATTTCGTCTTCTGAACGATGGCGATTCTGCTGAATCCGGTTCTGAGCTTCTTTTTCCATCTTTGTAGATTCGGCTCTGGCGGTAGAAACAATTTTTTCGGCTTCTTTGCGGGCATCGGCAAGTATTTTGGCAGCCTCGCTTCTGGCAGCTTCAATACCATCTTCCTTGAGCTGTCTGGCAAAGGTTGCTACATCTGTTCCCATATATTTCTCCTAATCGTCATTACAGTATTTTGTAACACTTCTATTTTGTTTTTACAATACGCAAAACATGGCGACCGGTTGGTCTAAAAAAAAATTACAGGGCGACACAGCAGTGTTATCGGCCAAAATCGCCATAAAAATAACCATCAAATTTATAATCTGCCAAAGTAGCGCCGCAGATGCTGAAATGGCCCTCGCCAAAAAATATTCTGCTAATTTTATCGGGCATGCCAGCCGATGAGTTACCTGAAGAGTATAAGCTTGAGGAGGTAAACTATGAACCGTTGGAAAAGGGCGGCCATCCTTTGCGCTATTGCCGCCGCCATGAGCAACAGTTCGCCTGTCGCTGCCGGTCTGAACAGAGCCAGTTATGCGGCGGAAACGGCTGCAATAAATGTTGCGAAACATTTTCCGGTCAATATGGCCACCGGAGTATCACCAGAAACACCACTCACCGTCGAATTTGGCGGAGCAGTCAATCAGTCATTCTATCAGACTGTAAACTTCAACCTGTTTAATGGAACAGAGCCGGTTGAAGGCGAACTGTTCTACAATCCCTCGGCACGCCAGGTTATGTTTAAGTCACGTCAACCACTTGGAGGTGGCCAGACTTACACTGCCCAGCTAAGTTACTATGATGGACTCGGACGAACATCAGAAAAAGTCTGGAGTTTTCAGACGGCCGCAGCAGGTCTCAGCCAGGCCCCTACCTCCTCTTCAGTCCCTTCCGTTCAGATCGCAAACCAGGCAACCGAAAAGAGCCTTGTTTTAACAAACGCCAACATGGGCAACGGTTCAATCAGGGCCGATATGCCAATGGAAATTTCGTTTTCTGAACCCATAGACGTAGTCAGCTTAAAAAGCGCTCCAGTTCAGTTGTTTGAAGACAACCGGCCAGTCGGGATAGATTACAGATTATCTCGAGACATGAAAACAATAACAGTCAGCCCCAGAACAGCGCTTAAAGAAGGCTCCTCTTACGCCATCGCCGTCGAAAAAAGCCTTTCTTCGACTACCGGCAGCAGATTACACAAAAAAACGCTTATCCCCTTCAAATTTGCCGGCAATTTCGATGAACCCCAGATAGCTATTAACGAAATAGAAGAAAGACCTGCTCAGAATATTGACAACAATGAAGTCTATGACAACCCGTTTGCCGAGGCCACTCAAGCTCCGGTCAGCAGACCTAAAGCCCAAACCGCAAAAAGACCCGCTGCAAAGGCAGCTTTGCAGATGGTGGCCCAACCAGTTGCCGAACCCGTGCAGATCGTAGGAATGGCCCCCCAGAATGGCTCAAGAGTAAGCAATCTGACTCAACCCGTAACAATCGCCTTCAGTGAAGAAATAAAGCCCGAAACCCTCAATGAATTCACTTTCAGGCTGGAAGACGATTTTGGACCCGTTCCGGCCAAGATTCATTACTTTAAAGGCAACAAACAGGCAACTCTTACTCCTGTAGGTCTTCTAGACAGCAACAAAAATTATCGCATCGTTGTAACCCAGGGTATCACAGACTTTTCGGGCAAGCCCATCAGAAGTGGCATAAACTCAATGTTTACAACCAGCTCACCAAATGTCGCCCCGGCAATGCCTCAGATATCAGCAAAACCTGCGGTTGCACCGCAGCGCGAGACCGAAGAGCTTGAAGGTTTTGAATCCAACTATGAAGATCCGATGGCTGCAATGTCAGAGCAGGCGGAAAACATCGAAAATTTTCGACAGAGACCCAATATTGCCACAGGTAACGTAGCAATGAAAACTGCCTCTGCTAAAGCTCCTGCAGACAAAAGAGTCAGAAACGGCAATGAAACAGCAAAAACAGCTCAGGGCAACCTGAAAGCCTTCAAAGTGACTTCTATCTTTCCCGGCGCCGACACAAACAATGTGGCTCGTAAAGCCAAAATAGCCGTTCACTTCTCAGAACCTGCTGACCCCAGAACAGTCAACAACATCAATATTTCTGTTTTCGGTAATCAGGTCAGAGTAGACGGAAAAGTAACTTACGACCGCCAGCAGAATCGCGCAATCTTCGAACCATCGAATCAACTCGATGCCAAAACCGAATACAAAGTAATCATAAGTGACAAAATCAGAAGCCGCATGGGTGAGCAGCTTACCCAGAGGTTCTCATGGCAATTTGCAACTACCGGAAACAGCAGAAATCAGTATTTGCCGACCCAGAAAACGGCCGAAGCCGATGCTGCTTTCTTTATTCCACTGGTGGACAGCAAGCTGAAGAAAAATCCGGGTCAGGGCGCGTCGATCGCACAGAAGAATATGCCGACCACAAACGGTTCATTCAGCTTCGTCTCCCCCAGACACTGGGCCTTCAAATCTGTAAAACACATTACCAATAAAGGTATCCTCAATGCGTTTCCGTTTGTATACACAGATAATGTAACCAGATATGAATTTGCCAGCGCCATCAACAACGCCCTTGGAAACCTCAAATCCATGCAGCACATGTCATCCAGACCACGCCTGAAAGTGGCAGATATGGTTCAGCTGGAACAGCTGGTTATTGAGTTCAGAAACGAACTCAAATCTTACGGTGTCAACACTGCCTGGTTCGAATCATTCCTTCAGCAGCAGGGTGTTAACCTTCAACAGGTAGAATTAAAAGTAAAAAAACTCAACAGCTGAACAAACTGAAGTTTTGCAAAAACACCGCTGCCCAGGCTAAGGGCGGCGGTGTTTTTATTTAAGTAAAATGAGGTCGAGCAATGAAATACTTTCAGCAAACGAATTTTGCGTATCGGCAGCTTCGTCACCATTACGACTGAGATAAATACGCCCGAGCCATTCGTGCCATGTTCCTGTGGTTTTAAAAAGGCATTCGTGATTATTAAACAAGCTGCCATCGAAGGCAAGAGCACCGTTTACAGGCCCACTCAGAGTATATTTATAGAAATCTGGCACATCAATCGACGACAGAAGCATTGAATCAGCTCCGCGCGCGCCCTTAAATCGGCTGAAAAATGGCGGCAGTTCTTCCGAGAAAGAGGCAACAGACTCTATAGAAAGTTTTCCGATGCCCCCAACAGGGCCATTATATGAGATCTGCGTCGAAACAGTATGCTGTTTTCTACCCTGCCCAACCTTAAAAGGCTTCGCAAAAATAGTTGCATTAATATCAGGTTTTTGACCGCCGAGATAAATGGCCAACGTAGCTATGCCTGAAATATCCGGCAAGGCAAAGCCGTATTTAACTCCCCATGGCAGATTTTCGGCAAGCCTTGCAAGATCAACAGAGGAACAATCAAAATGAATATCCCACTTTCTCGCACGACTCAAAACAGAATGAACAGAACCCCGCAAAGCTGCAGGAAAGCCAACAAAAGTGCTCCCGGAGTCATCAAATTCAAGATTGCCGTCAAAAAATTTCCAACTACCGTTCAGATTGAATAGCTCGATAAACAGACCAAGAGCGACCATACGAAAATTTCGGAAATTGCCTGAAATATTGCTTAAAAAGCCGACTTCCGGCTTAAAAAACCACGAACCCGTGCAATCTATTTTTCCGTCAAAACCAAATGGAAATTTTTCCTGCCACATCGGTGCCAGCCAATGTGAAAGCGGTGAAATATCTACGCTGGCAGAAGAAATGTAACCGCTGATTTCGGTTTTTCCACGTTTCTGAGCCACGCAAAGTTCTGAATGCAACCTTTGCCCGACACAACACATCGTAAGCTTTCCCTCAAAATGATTCTGTTTTTGCTTTAAAATACCATCAAGAGAGCCTTTACCAATTTGTTTATTGCGCCATTCGGCATTGATAGATAAAGCCAGGTTGTGCTCTAACAATTTTTCGGAAGGCTTTACGCTGATATCAGACATTTTGAAACAAAACGGAAAATCAGAACATGGGGTAAATTTCAGCAATTTCAGCGCAAAACTGTCGATCAGCAAATTTACGGGCAGACCTGCAAAACAGGCAATTCCGGGAAAATCAGGAATTGAAAATGAGGCAATCGAAGAAGGCGCCAGCCCAATCAGGTCAACCGATTCTGATTTGCCACTGAAGGCAACAACTCCGGAAGTGAAAATTTTTTCGAAGTTTATGCTCAGTTCTGTTGCAGACGCAACGAGTGAAAAAGGCGGGTTAAGTTTTTTTACCCTTAAAAAGCCGATCTTCAAACCGCCCGCCACCGTACCAGAAAAATCCGCAAATTCTATTTTAATCTGCCCGCTACCGGTAACCTTTTCGACAAGCAATTTTGCCGCGCGCAGAGCAAATGATTCTGAAAAGGCCAACCCGACGAACAAACCAACAGTCACGACGACAAGAACCGCTACCGTTTGAATCACACGTCGATAATGCTGCGAAGAAGAAGTTTTGGTAATTGGCGACAAACCCGGCACCTGCCATCATTAAATCTAGTCACGAAAAACCCCGGAACAAAAATTCCGGGGTTTGATTACAAAATTACGGGTCAAGAATAATACACCCAGCGCTCAAGGTCGAGACGGTAGTTTAAAATCTCTTCTGCGGTGAAGTAAACCTTAACCTCGTGAACAAAGCTTTCGGGAGAGTCAGAACCGTGAATGAGATTGTGTTTAACATCCAGGGCATGATCACCCCGAATAGTGCCGGGAACAGAATCTGACGGAGAGGTAGCGCCCATTATTTTACGACATATCGCTATGGCGTCACGTCCTTCTACAACCATAGCTATTGAAGGCGATGAGCAGATAAAATCAACCAGCGACGAATAAAAGGGCTTACCGAAATGACACTCATACTGCCTGGCAGCCTGTTCAGGCGTTACCTGAAGCATTTTCATCGCCACTATTTTAAGACCCTTGTCTTCGAGTCTGCTTATAATTCTGCCAATTACACCGCGCTGAACTGCATCTGGTTTTATTAAAAGAAAGGTCTGTTCATTAAACTCAGTTTCGGTCATGTGTTATCCCGCCAGTACAAGATTGAACTGCATGGAATAACACGAATTACGAGCACTCTCTCTGAAAAAACTGAAACCATCAGTCTGTTCAACAAGAGAATCAAATCTCTCGCGCAGCAGACTTTTATCTGGCAACCCGTATTCTTCAGATTCATCAGGATCTTCGTTCAACATGAAATCCTCTACAGTTATCTGCAATTTATCCTTAAATATGGAGAATTTCAAGTCAAACAAACCGGGAGCTTTCTGATAAGAAACTTCAATAGAACCGGTAAGTGCACTTTCGAGAGCCCCTCTGATGCGACTTCTGGAATCATCACTCACGCAGAAATGGTCGCAGATTCCTTCGAGAGTCAGCAGAGCATTCCCGAGATAGCATTTATCTGCGGGAATACGCATATGGAGCGACAATTCATCCTGTCTGTTAGTATTGTTCATAGGCTCTCTCCCAAGCTGGCTGCCATAAACCGTGAAACGACCGGAGTTTGTCTTTATTCTTTAGCTGCGATGATTTTTATAACTTCTTCTTTAGTGGTCGCTTTTTTGAGGTCTTCAATAAGGTCCTGGTAGCGAAGAAGGCGGGATATCCGCGCAAGCAGTTTAAGGTAGAGGCTTCCTGATTCCACCGGGGCAGCGAGCAGGAAAATCAGGTGTACAGGGTCACCATCAACAGAATTGAAGTCGATACCCTGGCCAGAGCGGGCAAAAGCAATAGACACTTCATTAACAGTGTTAGCTCGGGCATGAGGGATGGCAATTCCAGCACCAATAGCAGTACTTCCAAGCTTTTCTCTTTCGAGAACTGCGCTCACAAAATGAGTGTGATCAGTTACTCTGCCTGAGCCGCAAAGCATACCGGAAAGTTTGTCTATGGCTGTTACCTTGTCGGAAACATCCAGTTGAAGATCAATAAAACTGTCCTGAAGTAGTTCTGATATCATTGCTGTCTCTCCTCGCCTGATTAGCTTATAACTATAACTCAGCATTTTTTATGCCAACTTCAGACCTTTTACCAACGCCCTGTGAATGGGCTTCTTTTATATTTTTGAGAGTGTCTTTTTTGCACAGCGGGTACAACAGTGTAATAATAACACACTATTATTACAATTCAGTGAATATTTTTCACAGAATTAAAAAATCAGTTTTCAGTATCAAGATCATGTTTTTTCAACTGGTGGCGAAGAGCAAATCTGGTAAGTCCAAGAATGTCGGCAGCGCGGCTCTTTTTGCCTTCGACCTCGTTCATGACCTCAGTTACAATGCTTTTTTCGACAGAATCTATATAGTCCTTAAAATTAAAACCTGTCGCCTGCCACGGCTTGGTATTGTTTTGCTCAAAAGAAACATAACCAATATCAGCATTTTTTTTCAATTCTTCGGGAAGGCTTGTAGGTCTGATCTGATTACCGGTTTCAAGCAGGGTAGCGCGCTCTATGATGTTGCGGAGTTCTCTGACGTTACCGGGGTAGTTATAACTCTCAAGCACTTTCAGGGTGTCTTCTCTGAACCCGTTAATGTCTTTTGAAAACTCTTTACGAAACTCTTCGAGAAAGTTCTTTGCCAGAAGCAAAATATCATCTCGCCGATCACGAAGAGGCGGAAGAGTTATTGTAAAAACATTCAAACGATAAAAAAGATCCTGACGAAGCCTTCCATCCTCTATGGACTTTTCAAGGTCTGCATTCGTAGCCGATATTATGCGAACATCCACATGAATGTCGCCGGTACCACCGACACGACGGAACTTACGCTCTTGAAGAACTCGCAAAAGCTTCACCTGAAGGGATGGATCAAGATCGCCTATTTCATCGAGAAATAATGTGCCACCGTCTGCAAGCTCGAAAAGCCCTTTTTTCTGCTTTTGAGCGTCTGTGAAGGCACCCTTTTCATGGCCAAAAAGTTCAGATTCAAGCAAAGTACTGCTGACCGCAGCCGCGTTGACATCAATGAACGGTTTGTCGGCCCTGCTGCTCTGAAAATGGATCTGTCTGGCTACGAGTTCTTTGCCTGTTCCGGATTCACCCCTTATCAGAACCGTTGTGCGATCGGTATGGGCCGCCATGGTAATGTGCTCACGCAATTGCTTCATCTTCTGATTTTCGCCCAGAATGCGGGAAAACTGATTTTCAAGACGCTCCTGGTAGTGGTGAAGCTGGCTTTTCAGCAAATTTGCCTGCACAATTTTTTTTATCAGCAGACTGACCTCTTCGAGACTGTATGGCTTCGACAAGTAATCAAAAGCGCCACGCTTCATGGCACTTACGGCCGTTTCAACGTCTCCAAAAGCGGTCATGATAACCACAATGGCGTCAGGATCGATTTTGGTTACTTCCAGAAGGAGGTCTAGGCCGTTGCTATCTGGCAGACGCACATCGAGCAAAACAATATCGCCACCGTGCTGTTTAAAATAGGAAAGGAAATCACGACCGTTTTCAAAAGCCCTGACTCTGTACCCCTCGCTTTCGAGTGCCTCTTTGAGAGTCCACCGAATCATTTCCTCATCATCGACAACTAATATATCTATTATCATTCTTTTTTAACTCACAATACCGGCGCGCCTGACAGCCTCGATAATAAAAGGCCGTATCTTTTCGCCTGAATTTTTGAAAATCGTGAGAAAACATTGATAGAGAATCTTACTTTTACTGCATTCAAGTTTACGCAAAATATGCTTTTGCAATTCCAGCTCCTGGTCAGCGAAAGCATTGACAACAACCTTCAAAGTAGTTTCGGATTCAATAGCCAGAAGCTCATCAGCTGCAGCCTTGCGAGTTCTTTTGCTTAGATCAGTTACCAGCTCGGCCAGCGCCTGAGCATATTCCTTCTGAGCTGTTTCACGAAAGAAAATACCATTTACGCATGCTTTTACAGCACCATCCGGATCACCCAGCAAATGTTCAAGATGACGCAAAGAATCTTTGCCCGCCAACTTATATAGGGCTTTCGAGGCAGAGAAGCGCACTTTCCAGTTTGCTTCTTTGGTTGAGCCAAGAATTACCGGCACAACTTCGTTACGACCAATGCTGGCAAAAGCATCAATAATAGCACTTCTGAAAACCGGGTCCTGGGTTTCAGGAAAAATTCTCTTTAGAAGCCCCAGAGAATGCTCACTGCCTATGACCTTCACCGTTTCAAGCGCCTCAATAGCGACTTTTTCATCCGGATCTGACAAAAGCTCGATCAGAGGCTGAAGCTTGTCGTCAAGGTCAAGATAGCGGTAAGCAATTGCAACCGCTCTGCGGGCATAAACTTCTTTATGGTTAGCAAATGCTGCGATTTCATCGGGTTTGTTCCAGCCAACCAGTTCAAAAAAAGGAATAGCAGGCAACGACCTCAGCTTGGTTGGCTTCCACTCGCGAAAATCAAACAACGGCAAAGCAGATTTATGAATTTCGTCATCAACGTAAATACAAAAATCGCCAGCAGCCTCGGCAAGAGTTTCGGCAAGATAAGCCGGCTTGCCTAACCAACCTGGAACCGTTGCTATGCCTCTGTTTATTTTTAGAAGCTTGCCCATCGACAGGCCAACAGCCACACGAACACGACTCGCGCGCAAAACATCGTCGTTTTCAAGAGTTTTTTTGAAACGGGATATTACCTCAAATGCTACTACCAGAGCCTCAAAAAGAGGATCATCGCGGCCTTCGTCACGACCAAACAACCACAATCGGTCGAGCTGAGAAGCTGAATAAGATGAGAAATTAAATGAAAATTCACGCCCAAAAACTGACTCAGCGCGAACAAGGAGCTTAAAAAAGCCGTCAGTGTCGGCCAGCACTTCTTCAGGAAATCTTAACTGAACTGCCGCGACGACAGCGTTGCTTTCTTCAAAAGAAACAGGCAGCGGCAGTCGCTCATCAAGCTGAATCCGAAGACGCAAATCGTCTTCGCTACCTGATTCCACAAGCGGAAGCTTTTCTGGCAACTCAATTTTGCTGACCGGACGCGCATAAACCCTTTCGCCCGCAACAGTCTGATTACTTTGATTTTCGGCAGGGGGTTCCGATATTATCTCTGATTCTACTTCGGAATCTACCGCCACTGTTGCGATATCGACACCAATAGCATCAGGTGCTTTTACCTCATCAAGGAATCCTTCTTTCTCTTCTTCGTGATCATCAAGCGAAAACATGACAAAAACAAGAAGAAGAATCACAACAGCGATTACAATCATCAGAATTGAATTCATCTTAAGTCCTTTATTTGAATAAGGCGCCAAAACCTTTAATGTCAGCTTTTACGGTATCCGAGACGTTCGACCCATTGCTCATCATGACGCCAGTTGACTCTTACTTTTATCCACAACTGTAAAAAAATATCACGTCCGAGAAGGCTGTTCAACCTCTGGCGTGCAACAAGTCCAAGTTTTTTTATTCCCTCACCGGCTTTACCAATAATTATTTTTTTGTGGCTTTCTTTTTCGACATAAATCTGAGCTTCAACATAGGTCTTGCCGTTTTCGCGTTCACAGAACTGTTCGACCTGAACAGCTATTGAATGCGGAACTTCCTGATAAAAGTTCTGCAGAGCTACTTCTCTGACGACCTCTTCTACAATTTCACGCTCTGACTGGCTGGTGTAAAGCTCTGAATCATATGCGTGCGGTCCTTCTGGTACGGCGCGTTTTAATGCTTTAAGAAGTGGCTCCAGACCTTCGTTTTTGCCTGCAGAAACAGCAAATACCTTGTTAAACGGGAAAAACTCATGATACAGCTTGACCGCAAATTCAACTTTATCTTCTTCTACCAGGTCTTTTTTGTTGAGAACCAGAAAAATTGGCATGTCGCTCTCAGGATTTAACTGAGAAAGATACGCCTTGTCATCTTCAGGTTTTATGTCGGCGAGGTCTACGAGATACAAGCCGGCCTGCAGACCTTTAACTGTTGCCATAATTTCTTCGTGCATAAAAGCATCCAGCTTATTTTTGACACCATGCAACCCCGGGGTGTCGCAAAAAACCAGCTGACAATCTTCGACAGTCAAAATACCGAGAATTCTCTTTCTTGTGGTCTGCGGGCGCTTGGATACAATCGAAACCCTTTCGCCAACCAATGCATTTACCAAAGTCGATTTGCCCGCATTGGCACGACCAAACACACCTACCGCTCCAAATTTTTTCATTTCAGCCCTGCTTTCCTGTTTCTACAGAACTGGTGGCTGTCTTATTTTCGCCTTTTTCAGCAACACCAATATTGTTTTCGACACCGTTAAACACTAGTTTATGCAATGGAGACACAACCTGAACCCATACAGGCAAGCCCTTCGGGAACACATATTCGTTTCCGGCAGCATCTTTATAACTCGTAAAAGCCTGAGGAGAGGATTTGTGCCATTTAACCGGCGTCATTACGCCATTTTGCAAAATCCATGCAGTACCACTACCGATAAAACTGATTTCCTGACGACCAACCTTATCGACAGTCTTCATTGAGGCAACCTGAACCACTACGGCTGAAGCCCTCAAAGGCAACCCTGTTTCACGGTCAACATGCAGATCATTGTTCATATAACGCTGATAAGCACCGTTTTCCAGCTTAAATTCGAGAGTGTAGTTACCATGATACTTTATTTTAACCGAATTACCCGGTTCGACAGACACTGCAGCCGCATTGCCGTAGTACAGCAGCGCCGGTTGCGAAGCCAGACGCATGCTGATAGTCTCAGACATGTAGTCATAAATATTTCCGCCTTTTGCATAAAGATTGTGGGGCGCCTTACGCGTTTTATCACGGAAAAATGGCTTTGAGTGTTTTATTTCATCAACAGAATTGATCTTGCTCTTGGAAATATAGGCGTAACCAAGCGGGCTTCCACCGCAATGAACATACAGCGCGTCGACTTCGAGAGCCCGATCAACAAAATACTCGCGACAACTTCTTACCGGCCCGATCAGACCGGGCAAACGCGTGTAAACAGCCATGAATCGGGTGATTCCACCCTCTACTGGCATTTCATAAACAAGATCAGCCTGGTCAAGGCCACTTTGCGGTCTTGACTGATTATGGTTCTCGATCATTATTGCCAGAGGTCTCATGGCGCCAGGCCCGGCAGGAACAACCGGTTCAGGCTTTTTAACCGTCTCAACCTGTTTTATTGGCGCGACCGACTTCACCTGTTCAAGTGGTTTTGCCGGCTCAACCGGCTTAATCACTTCACTCGGGGCAGAGGCAACTGATTTAACGGGTTCGGCCGGTTTGCCTGTTTCTG